>CBDDRM010000199.1:0-10410 GCA_965233135.1 uncultured bacterium
GCGGGATCGAATCGCACGACTTCCAGAAAGTCGAACGTGACGCGGTAGGGCCCGGCCATCGCCAGAATACCGCGCCGGTCGCGCTCCAGATTGCTTAATCCCGCTTGTCGCAGTGCCTGCCATGCCTGTGAAGGCGCGGTATCGAGCGTGACAGCGGCGCCCTTCGTGCTGGCGCCTCGCGGCGCGAGCATGCCGGCGCCCAGAGGCCATGAAAAGGTATAGCGGCTTGCGGCTGCCGGATCGCTATCGGTTTCGTACGCGTGAACCGGCAGCGCCAACACGACGGAAGTCAGAACTGCGATCAAACGGTGCATGGCAACCAATCCTGGACGGAAAAGGCCCTACATTCTAGAGGATCGAGCCATCCGGCCCAAAATTGATGTCACGAATGCGAGCGGCATATCCTCCGATCGGCGCCATGACGCAGGCGCAACTTTGGCGCGTGCCCGGCGTCTGAAGTTGCAGTTTGCGCCATCCTGGAACAAACGCAGCGCTATCATCAGGAGACTACCATGAAGGTCATTCGCACTCTGAGCGCAACCCTTGTGCTGGGTTTGGCTCTCGCCGGGCTGTCGGGTTGTGAGAAAGGGCCTGCCGAGCGGGCCGGCGAGAACATCGACAACGCGGCCAAAAAAGCCGGCGACAAAATGGAAGATGCCGGTGACAAGATGAAAGACGCCGTGAAGTAGCAGGAAAGTAAAGTTCGCCCCTTGCATCCGGATGCGCTCAGGGGCGACCTCGTAAGCGCCTTCGCGCGGCAAATCTTGCCCTGCGCGCTCCGGTTTTGTACCTCAGCGCACAATGCGCTTTCGTCGCATGGCAGTACAATGCCCCCAGGGGGATAGCAGTTCCGCCGCCGGACGGAATGCGAACCCTAAAATAGTTCTTTTGCAAACAGCAGATTGGGGGCAGTAATGGGTAAATCCGAACCTTCCCTGGCGGGCAAGAATATCGGTGGATACAACCACGTGTGTGCGTTTTTCGACGGTCGCAATGAGGAATATTCAGTGCTTGGCCCGTTCTTCAAGGAAGGTCTCGACTGGGGCGAAAAATCCATTCACATCGTCGATCCCGAACTGACCGCGGACCACGTCGAACGTCTCAAACAGTACGGGATCGATACCGATCATTGTCAGGCGTGCGGCCAATTGCAGGTCCTGACGTGGGATGACGCCTATCTTACGGGCGGGACGTTTGACCAGGATCGTATGCTGGGCGCGATCGAAGGCGTCGTCGCAGCCGGTCGGGAAGCGGGCTTTCCCAAAATGCGCATCATGGGCAACATGAACTGGACGTTCCGCGGAAATCCCGGCACCGAGCAAGTGCTCGAGTTCGAATCGCGCGTGAATGAAACGCTGTCCAGAACCGGTCAGCTCGCCGTGTGCGTATACGACAACTCGAAGCTTTCCGGCGCCATGATGATGGACATCCTGCGCTCGCATCCGCTGACCCTGGTCGGCAACGTCATCTACGAGAACCCGTTCTACACCCCGCCGGATGTCCTGCTGCAGGAGCTTCGCTCTCGCGCTCGCAATAGGAGCGTATCCGGATCCGCCAAATGAGCGTCCGGGGCAAGTCGGCCACCGACTTGCCCCCGCCGCAAGAAACATAGACGCTCATGCCTGGCCTCGAAGAAACTCCCGCCAAGGAGCTTCAGACCTGCCTGCGTGATTTGATGGGCCTCCTTGCGTTGCCCGCGCTTTGGAGCGGGCGAGAGCCGGAGGTTTTGTTTCGGACTCTTGCGGAAGCGCTGGAGGAAATTCTGGCGATCGACGTGTGCCATGTCGCTGCCATCGTCGATGCGAATGCGCCGCCCATGTCGCTGCTGCGGGTGCGCGGCCGCGGGGTTGCCTCCACCGATGCGCAATGGTCCGGATTCGCGCGCGCCTATCTTGCAGGCGACTCGCGTGAGCTGCCCACCACGACGCCGGCTGCTTCCCCTCTCGGCGAACTGCACATTGCCCGTCTGGCCATGAATTTCTCCGGCCACGTTGGAATCTTGTCCGTGGGCGCGATGCGGAAGGATTTCCCGAAGCCTGTAGAGGTCACCCTGTTGCGAGCGGCCGCCAGCCTTGCGGCGAGCGGACTGCGAACTGCACAGCTTGTGCAGGAACGCGAGAATGCATTACGGGCCAAGGACGAATTCCTGGCCATGCTCGGGCATGAATTGCGTAATCCTCTCGCGCCGATTGTGACGGCGCTGAGCCTCATGAAACTGCGCGCCAACGGTGAGCTGACGCGTGAACAGGCGATCATCGAGAGGCAGGTTGGCAATCTGACGGAGCTCGTGGACGATCTGCTGGATGTCGCGCGCGTCACGCGCGGCAAGATCGAGCTCAAGAAATCCGCGCTCGATATCGCGTCTGTCATTTCCAAGGCCCTGGAAACGGCCAAACCGCTGCTGGAGAAACAAGGCCACCGGCTTGTTGTGGAGGTCGATTCTCCGGCGCCGGTCGTTTATGCCGATTCGATGCGGCTCACGCAAGTGGTCTCCAACCTCTTGGTGAACGCTGCGAAATACACCTCCTATGGCGGTGAGATCGTGGTGAGGGCGCTCCAGCGTCAGGGGCAGATGCGCTTGTCGATCAAGGATAACGGAATTGGCATCGACCGCGATCTGTTGCCCCGCGTATTCGATCTGTTCCAACAAGGGCGCGTGACAACAGATCGCGCCGCGGGCGGTCTGGGCATTGGACTGGCCATCGTCAAATCCCTCGTCGAGTTGCACGGCGGATCGGTTACCGCGTTCAGCGAAGGTGTCGGGCACGGCAGCGAGTTCAGTTTTACGCTGCCGGTACACGTGCCAGAAATGCCGCCGGCGGCTGCTCCCGAACGGGTCGCCGGGACAGGCGCATGCATGCGGTGCGAGCGGGTGCTGGTCGTGGACGATAACCACGATGCAGCGGATATGGTCGCGGAGTATCTGAAAAAAATGGGACACGAAGCCGCGGTTGCGTTTGACGCCCCTCAGGCCCTTTCGCTGAGCGAGAGTTTCAAACCGACCGTCATGGTCCTCGACATCGGGTTGCCGGTCATCGATGGTTACGACCTGGCGCTGATGATGCGCGAACGGTGGGGCGAGCGCGCGCCTCGCATGATCGCATTGACGGGCTACGGTCTGGCGCACGACCGCAGCAAAAGCCGCCAGGCCGGGATGGCGGTGCATCTGGTCAAACCGGTTCGCCTGGAAAGCCTGCTCGACGCGATCGCCGAGGGCTCCTTGCAAACGATCCCGCGATAAGGTTTCGCCGATCGTCGTCGGCAATGGGTCTTCTCCCCATCGCACGCCGTCTGCACGCGTCAGGGCATTGATTGCGGCGTTACGCCGAACCCGGCCCCGCGAGGAAGCCCGCCAGCGTCCAACAGGCCACCGGGTCCGAACATGATCGGCGGATCGATGACGTCGTACTCGAGCAGGTGCGTGCCGAAGGCACCTTCCTGCGCCATCAGGCAATCGCGCGCCACGTTTGCCACCGTCAATGCGGCGCGCGTCAGCAGGCTGGTTTCGCCCACATGGGCGCCGACGATGACGCGCAGACCTGCGTTACGCAGTTCGGCAAGCAGCGCAAGCGAGCGCAGGAGTCCGCCCATCTTGGAAATGCGCAGATTCACGATCCAGCGCGACGGCGCATCGGCGAACTGGGTCAACTGCTCGGCCCGCAGCAGGCTTTCGTCGAGAACGATGGAACATCCGCAGTGCGTTGCGACCCGGTCCATGCCGGTATAGTCTCCGGCGCGCAGAGGTTCCTCCAGCGCGCCGAACGCATAATCCAGACTGGAAACGAAGCGGATCGCGTCATCGGCCGCGTTCCACAGATTATTGGCATCCGCGCGCACCGCATTCGCCGAGACACCGGCCGCCTTCAGTGCCTTGATCTTGTCGAGATCGCGCGCCAGATCGCCGGAAAGCTTGATCTTGAAATCGCGGAATCCAGCCTGCAGATAGCGCTCGAGTTCCGCCTCGAAGCGTTTCGCCGTCGCGTCGCCCAGCACCGCCGTATAGCGGAATCGGCCGGTGATCTCAGGCAAGCCGAGAAGCAGTTCCACGCTCTTGCCGGCCTGTTTTGCCATCGCATCCAGGATGGCGAGTTCGATTGCACACCACGCGGACGGATTCGCATCGATGACCTCGCGGTGCGAGCGCGTCCATTCAACGAGCTTGGGCAGATCGTGAATGTCCCTTTGCCCGTTGTGCCGGAACCCGCTGACGAACGCCAGCGCCCCCTGCAGGGTTTCGCCCGTGACGTAATCGCGCGGGCAGCCTTCGCCATAACCGCGGGTGCCATCGCGCAGCGCTGTTTCGACCCAAAGGCTATGGGTGAGCTCGCGTGAGGCCGACGCATGCGAGAACGAACTCTTGAACGGAATATCCAGAGCCCGCGCGACAACGGAGGCGATCACGCGCCAGGTCTTTCGGCGTGTGCATCGAGGTCGAATGGAAACTTCTGGCGGTACGCGAGCGCGACGACCTTGAATTGCGCTTCGCGTTGCCCCTGGTTTACGCTCGCCTGCTTGTAGGCTTGCTCCGTTCCGGGGGCCAGCCAGACGGCTTCGAGGGCGCCAAGCCTCCCGCTTTCACGCTTGGCGTCGAATTCGATATTCATCGCGCGCAATTGCGCATCAACCTTCTCGGCCAGTCGATACGCGGGCGGTTTGTCGCCAGCGTCCGATTCGACGTAAAGACGGTAGCTGCGCGCGACTTCGTCGGCGAGCATCATCACGAATCGCGGCGTGCGGCCGAACTCGCCCAGAGTCTTGCTGACAGCCGCGAGTACTTGCGCTTCATAGAGTTTTTCGCCGGTGATATTGGTCACGCCTTTGCCCTTTTGCATGAACTTCAGCAATGGCATGCGGTGCAAGAAACCGCTGACTCGCACCAGATCGTTGATGAAGTAGCGATACAGTCCGGAAGGTGTCGTGACAATCACATAGTAGTCGCATCCCTTGCGCAGATTGCCGAGGGTCACGAACTGCGGTTCGCCGCGGTCCCACCGGTCTTTCTCCACGAATTCGAAGAAGTGGGTGTCCCAGGTGGGCAGACCGCTGCCAGCACGCCGCCCGAGCGTGACAGTGCCCCGGAACTCGCTGGAGACATAACCCAGCTCATGGATGCGCGCGCCCGCGGGCAAGTGCGCGCGTAGCGACCTCGCCGCGATGCCGGCACTGGCGCAAGTCCAGGTGACGACGAGGCGCAGATCCGGCCAGAGTTCCGCAACGCGCCTTGTGTTCGCAGGGCCGTGCAGCCGCTCGATCTGCGCAGCCCGCTCCGGCTGGGCAGACAGGCGCTTGCTCACCGAGGCCAGCACGTCGGCGGGAACCTGGTCGGCGAGGAAAAATCCGCCGCGCCGCAGATCCGCGAGCAGCGCCGCTTCGTTCGCGCCATAAGCCTCCATCAGCGCAAGCAGCGTGCTTGGATTGGCGGTGCCCAGATAGGTGATGTCCGCCCGTGCGATCGCCAGGCGCAGGATCAGCAGATACTTGACCTTGCTATCCGCGATGCTCAGAACCGGCGCGGGGATCACGAATTTTTCCTGCAGCACGGCCGGGGTGCTGCCCGAAACGATTCCCGATGCGGAGCCGTATGGTGTGCCATTCGCCAGCCGGCCTTCGATGCCCGGGCTGGTCAGCACCAGGATGCTGCCGCTGAACGCCTCCGGACAGATGCGATGCTGGATCGACACGGACAGGCGGTTGATGCGTCGCAGGCCGTGCAAATGCGCGGCGACCAGCGGGATATCCTTGGGCTTTCCGGTGGTGCCGCTGGTGCGCAGGTAATGTATCGGCGGCCGGAAGGTCAGAGCCGTTTCGCCGGTTGCGATCTGCGCTTCGATGTAAGGGCGCAGCGCTTCGTATTCGTTCACCGGGACGCGCGCTGCATACGCTTCATAACTGTCGATGAGTGCGAAGCCATGCTCGCGGCCGAAAGTCGTGTCGGCATTGCGCCGGATGATGTTCGCCAGCACGGCCTCCTGTGCGCGCATGGGATTGCGCGCCGCGAACGCGATGCGGCGGCGCTGCGCGAGCCAGGTCCAACGCATAAGCAGCGCGATGGCCAGATCGGCCAGCCTTTGGCGCGTGCCGGCTGCGCCGACGGCGCGCGGGCGAAATGGCGTGAACATCTGCGACCAGAAGTCTTTCGGGTAAGTCCGGTCGGGAATGCCGATGTCCAGCGCGCGGTCTTTCGGCAGATACCAGGTGCCGAACAGCAGATCCCAGACGATGGTGGTGTTGCCGAAATTGCAATAGGCCACGCGCGGGTCGCGCGCGTGATGCCAGCGATGGGTTTCCGCGCTGCCGACGATGTAGTTCAGGAATCCATAGCGCAGCCGCAGGTTGCTGTGCTGGAAAAAACCATTGACCGCATAGAACAGGAAATACGCGGCAACGACTTCGGGCGCGACTCCGAGCAGCACGAACGGAACCGTATCGAGGGAGAAATGCAGGATTTTCTCGAGCGGATGAAAACGCCCGACGTTGAGCGTATACAGGATATCGGGCGAGTGATGCACTTCGTGCAATCGCCACAACGGGCTGAACGTGTGGCAGGCGCGATGCAGCCAGTAGCGCAGGAAATCCACCGCCAGCACCATCGCCAGCGCCTGCCCGAACAGCGGCCATTCATGCGGCCACCACGCGCTCGGCGCATGCTCGTGCATCCACGCAGTGATGGCCAGCATCAGGCCCGCTGCCAGAATGCGCGGCAGTAAGGTCTGGATGAAGAGCATGAACCAGGCATCCGCGATGACGTCGTCCCGGCGCGGCTTCCAGTCCTCCCGTGCCGGAAACAGTGCCTCGAGTCCGATAATGGCAACGGCCACCAGTGCGATCGGCAAATACAACGCCACCAGCAGATGCGAGCCGCGCTCGAGCATGGTTGCGAACAGCATGAGCGCGCCGGCAAAGAATGCCGGGTACCAGAGATAGGGCAGCGCGCGGGTCATGGTTGCGGCAGGCGCAAGTGATACGACGCCACGGTCAGCACGAAACCCGCCAGCACGAGATGGAATACGGCGGGGATCCACGTAGAGAACCACGCCGGCGCGGACGCAACGGTCAGGCCGATCGCGATGCGCACCGCCGAACCCAGCATATACAGACCGCCCAGCCAGGCCAGCCACCGGCCGAGGCGCCGGTTGGGGACGCTGTTTGCGTCAGCGGCACGCACGCAAATTCTCAACATGAGTGCGAGGATCAGCAGCTGGCTGGTCAGCAGCACGGGATACCCCAGGCGGCTGCCCTGGAATGCGTCGAAGCGGGGCAGAAACGATTGCGGGGCCACGACCTGCAGGGCTTGCCCACCGACGCGCAGGGCGAACAGTGCCGTCAGAATGCTCAGGACCAGCACGTAGCGATTGCGACGTTCGACCACTAATAGAGCCTCCCCTGGCGATGATTCCGGCGCGCTCGGCGTATTCGTCCAACGTCGGCGCCGCATGCATCCCCGTGCATGAAAGATACCGCAAATGCGCGCGCATGGCGCACTCGCGCTGTACACGAATGGCGAATCATGCATCAACTTGCAGCATCGCAACTTCGCAACAGACGGGCCGCAGCGCGGATCTCCTTTGCAAATCAACTATTACGCCCTTGGCATGCCGATTGCAAACCAGATGTCCGGAGGGAGCGCATTGCGCAACGCCTCTCGTCAGTGTTGGTCAGCGTTCCGAACTCGCCAGGGCTGACTGGTCCGAGAGCCGACGGCCCCGTCCTGGAGCGGCGGGGCTCCGCGAGGGATGAAAAGCCCGGCGCAAACGCGGCCTAGCGGCGCCGCGCCGAGTACAGCTTGTGCAGGCTGATCTTGCGCACTTCTTCCTTGCTGGTCTCGATGTGTTTGCGCAGCAACGCGATGGCGCGCTCGGCGTTGCCCTTTAGCACCGCGCGCAGGATCTGCGCGTGCTCCTCGTAGGTGGCCGTGATGCGGCGCGCTTCGGTGAAATCGAGCCGGCGCAGCAAGCGGATGCGCTCGGTGACTTCCTGGTGGCAGCGCGCCATCTCGCGATTGCCGGTGGCCGACACCAGTGCGGCGTGAAACGCCTCATCCAGCGCGCAGACCATCTCGCCGTCACGCAGCCTGCGCTGGGGCGCCACCAGCCACATGGATTGCAACTCTTCGAGGCCGGGCTGTTCGGGGCGTTCGCACAGTTCGCGCACGCATGCCGCTTCGAGCGCGATGCGCAGATCGTACAGCTCGTCGAATTGCCGGAAATCCAGTTCGCGCACGCTCCAGCCGCTGCGAAACTGGACCTGCAGATAACCTTCGCGTTCCAGCCGATAGAGCGCTTCGCGCACCGGCGTGCGGCTGACATGCAGCCGTGCGGCGATCTCGTTCTCGGTGAATCGATCGCCGGGCAACAGCCGGAAGTCGAAAATCTGCTGCTTGATGCCCAGGTACACCGAAGTTGCCAGCGAAGGCGTGCGGCCCTCGGCGGGCGCGGCTGCCTTGCGTCGCGCGGCCGCCGGTTTGCCAGCGAGCGAGCGGGCGCTCGAACGCGTCAACGCGCGGCCTTGTGCGCCAGATAGGCGCGCCAGCCGCCGAGTTTGGAGATCTCCTCGGCTCCGTCGAGCGCCCAGCCCTCGCATACGAACGCCTGCACCCACTCGCCGTTGTCGAGCTCGATCTGGCCGATGCCCAGCGGCGACGGAATGCCGGCCACGAACGAGCCGTATTCGCGCATCGGCAGGCGCCATACTTCAACCTCGATGCTGGTGCCTTGGCCCGGATCGCGCACCATGCCCGGCTTCGGCGGCGTCGTGCCGGGCAGGGCATAGCGCCGGTAGTTCGCGCTGGTGCGCGTGGCTTTTTCCAGCTTGCCGCCGCGTTCCGTGAGCTGGTGATTCAGCGGCAGGCCCGACAGGTGCGCGCCGACCACGGCAACCCGCGCCGTTTGCTCCGCGAACTTGATCGGTGCAGGCGGCGGCAGGGTTTCATCCAGTGCGCCGAGTTTCAGGCCGCTCAACTGGTGGAAGCGCTGCGCGAGATCGGCCAGCATCAGGTCGCTGCCGGCCGGGGCGATCAGTGTGATGCCGTTCGGCAGGCCGTCCGGGCGCATCGCGGCGGGCACGGCGCAGGCGGCCAGATCCAGCAGGTTGACGAAATTAGTGTAATGCCCGAGCCGGCGATTGTTCAGGAACGGTTCGGCCTCCAGCGCCTCGATGGTATAGACGGTCGGCGCGGTCGGCACGAGCAGGACGTCCGCGCGGTGCCACAATTGCGCAGTGCTCTTGCGCAGCGCTTCCATGCGCGTGAGGCCCGCGAACAGATCCGCCGCGGAATAATTCGAAGCGCCTTCGATGATCTTGCGCACCACCGGATGCACCTTGTCAGCTTGCTTCTCGAAAAACGGCCGGATGGCGGCCAGCCGCTCGGCGACCCACGGTCCTTCATAGAGCATCGCCGCGGCTTGCAGATAGGGCGAGAAGTCGATGCGCAGCGCCTTGCCGCCCAACCCCTCGAGCCGGTCCACGGCTTCATTGAACGCATGCAAGGCGTGCGCATCGCCGTGAAACTCGAGCTGCTCGGGCAGCGCGAACGTGAAACGCTCCGGCAGTTGCGCCGCGTTCAAGGCGAGCTCGCGCGACCAGGGGTCTTCCGGATCGTGACCGCGTGCGACCTCCAGGACGGCCACAGCGTCGGGCACCGTGAGCGCGAACACCGAGACACAGTCGAGCGACTGGCACGCCGGCACGACACCGCGCGCGCTGATCAGGCCGCGGCTGGGTTTGAGGCCGACGAGATTGTTCAGCCCCGCCGGCACGCGCCCCGAGCCCGCCGTGTCGGTGCCGAGCGAGAAACTGACTTCGCCGCGCGCCACCGTCACCGCCGAACCGGAACTCGAACCACCTGAGATATATTCCGGGCGAAATGCGTTGGACACGGCGCCATAAGGCGAGCGCGTGCCGACCAGGCCGGTCGCGAACTGGTCGAGGTTGGTCTTGCCGATCAGCATCGCGCCGGCGGCTTCGAGCTTTTCGACCACCTTCGCCGAGCGTTCCGGCACGTAGGAAAACTCCGGGCAGGCCGCAGTGGTGGGCATTCCGGCCACGTCGATATTGTCCTTGACCGCAAACGGAATGCCGTAGAGCGGCAGCGCCAGGACGCGCGGATCCTCGCGCGCCATGTGCTCCAGTTGCAGCGCGCGCTTGCGCAGCGCGCTGGCATCGACGCGGCAAATCCACGCATTCGCATAGGTGTCCTCGGGCGCCGGGCGCAAGCGCTCGATGAGCTCGGAGGGCTTGCGCGTGCCTTGCCGGTAATCGGCGAGCAGTGCAGCGATCGTCATGGACATGGCTTTCCCCGGTCTGGCATCTTGTATACCATTGAGTATACCCACGGACCGCGCGCTGAATTCACCGGCGCGCCGCGCACCGCGGCACCAGGGAGAGCGATATGGCGCACCAGGCAATCGCAGC
>CBDDRM010000200.1:0-43407 GCA_965233135.1 uncultured bacterium
TTCAGAAAATCTACCGGCAGGTGCTTCAGGTAGGCAAATGAGGACATGCCCGCGCCGAAATCGTCCAGGGAAAACAGGCAGCCCAAAGATTTGAGCTCGTTGATGAAATAAGTGGCCTTGTCGAGCTTGGCAATCGCCGCAGTCTCTGTGATCTCGAAACAGATACTTTGCGGCGCAACAGCAAAATGATTGAACTGTTCACGCACATAGTCGAGGAAACGCTCGTCGCCGATCGATGCCCCGGAAAGATTGATGGCAAACACCGCCGGTCCGGACCCGGTTTCGGCTTGCTGCCGGGCGATGATGGCAAAGGCATTACGAATGACCCAGCGGTCGATGGAAGGCATCAGATTGTAGCGCTCCGCGGCCGGAATGAACACCATCGGCGGTACCAGTTCGCCGCGTTCGTCGAGCATGCGGATCAGGATCTCGCAGTGATCTCCGAGGTTGCGCGCCGGGTCGAGGCCCACGATATCCTGGGAATAAAGCACGAAGCGGTCTTCATCAAGCGCTTTCTGCAGCCGCCCGATCCACTCCATTTCACCCTGCCGGGTCGACAACTCCGTGTCGCCGGCATGATAGACCTGCACCCGATTGCGGCCCTTGTCCTTGGCCATGTAGCACGCCGCATCGGCCGCGCTCAGCACGTCGGTGAGAGTGAATAAACCGTCTTCGACATTGACCAGACCGATGCTGACGCCGATGTTGAAGGAGCGGGTTTCCCAGGCGAAATGGCACTCCATGATGGTCTGGCGCAAGCCATCCGCGATGCGCAGGGCATTGTCCGGTGCGCAATTTTCCAGCAGCACGCCAAATTCGTCGCCACCGAGCCTCGCCAGCGTGTCCCCTTCGCGCAGCCGCCGCTGCAGGACCGCGCTGACCTGGCGCATGAGTTGATCGCCCGCCGCATGGCCGCAGGTATCGTTTACGACCTTGAACTGGTCGAGATCGAGATACATGACGGCGTGATGTCTACCCAACTGCGCCGCGCTTTTCAGCGCCAGACTCAGCCTGCGCTCGAACTCGCCACGGTTGATGAGCCCGGTCAGCGAGTCGTGGCTGGCCTGATAGGAAAGTTTGGCGACGTACTGGCGCTCGCGGCTGACATCGTGCAAGACCAGCACGACGCCAGAAATCTCGCCGGAGCGCGCCCGGATGGGCGCCGCCGACTGCATGATCGGGACTTCGGTGCCATCGTTGCGCACCAGAAGGATGGTCGATGTGGCCTCTATGGTGCGCTCTTCGCGCAACACCATTTCTATCGGATCGGGCGCCAGCTTGCGGCTGGTTTCGTCCACCATGCGCAGGATCGCGCGAATGGGCAAGCCCCGCGCCGTTGCCGTAGTCCATCCGGTAAGTTGCTCAGCCACCGGGTTCAGATACTCGACCCAGCCGTCCGTATCGGTCGTCACGACACCGTCGGCGATGGACGCCAGTGTCACCAGGGCCCGCTCCTTCTCCGCAAACAGGTCGGTAGCGGCCTGCCTGCGATCGGTCATGTCGGTAATCGATCCTGCCATGCGTTGCGCCTTGCCGGTCGAGTCTCGCACCGATTGGCCGCGTGCTCGGAACCAGCGATATTCCCCCGATTTCGTCAGCAGACGGATTTCGATATCGAAGGGCGCGCCTTCGTGAAGGTGGCCGCTGAACGCCGCCTCTGTCGCAGCCTTGTCCTCCGGATGCACGCGCGACATCAGCGTATCGACCGAGGTACCGAGTTCCGAACTGTCATACCCGAGTAATTGTTCGAAGCGCGGAGAGTAGTACATGTGGCCGGACGCGATGCTCCAGTCCCACAGGCCGTCGTTACTCCCGGTTACTGCCAGGCGAAAGCGCTCCTGACTGCGCTTTAATTCCTCCTCCGCCTTTTCGCGATGCCTGACCATGCGATGCGAAAGCCAGATGCCGATCGGAAGCAGAATTCCCGCCGCGGCCAGGTTGGCGATCAGCAGGAGCGTCTTGGTTTTGCGCGTTGCATCGCCGAGAGTGCGGGTGAACTGGTCGGTCAGCGGGGTAAGCCGCGTATCAATCTCCAGGATGCGGTCGCGGAACACGCGTAGTTCCTGGGGCGTGTCCCGTCCCGAATCGATGAGGGCATGGAGTTCTTCCGCAACAGCGTTGAGTTCCCCAATATAGCGATCCCCCTCCGTCCAGAGGTCGATGACAGCGGCCATGAAATCGATGTTCCGGAACGTACGAAACAACATGATCATGCCCGGGATATCGTCGGGATGATTGCGGCCTTCGATGAATCCCGCCCATGCGATAGCCATGTCGGGATCGGCTTTTTCCAGTTCGAGGCGCGTCTTCTGGTCGCCCATGGGAACTGCAATCGCTTCCCGATAGTTGTAGTAGTCGGCCGCATTGCGTGTCTCGGTATAACGCAATAGCGAGAACATCGCCCGCTTCTGTCCCTTCGACCACAGACTCTCGCCCTCGGAATAAGAACGCGCAGCCACGAGGATGTTGATGCTTTGGAGGGAAAGCGCGAGCAAAACGATGACGATGACGAGGAATGGCCAGATGATCTGCAACAGGCGACCGCTGCCCGGCAGGACATCGAGAATTCGACGTCGCCCGTTATCTTTGGAGGTTTTCGCTTCTTGCATCGCGTGCGGTCACAAGCCCTGTTTCTTCTTCGCATGCCGGTTAATGGCAAATTCCCAGCGCTCCCCTGACCTGGTCGGGGGGTCTAGGACCCGGCAAGCATACGCCTTCGCATCGTAAAAAACACCTTTTAATGCACAGTTTCGGGTAGTTACGGCGGATTCCTTACAAACTTGGTACGTTCCAGGGGTAGCCATGAAGGGAACGGCCTGTAGCAGCACGAGGCGAAGATGGGTGATGGTTCAGCGAGGACGGTCACATATTCCTTAAAACTCAATGTGTTAAATCTGTATGGCCCGTTGCGGCACAGGCCGCGTCGTAACAAACGGTCACGGCGTAAACGAGACCATAAGCGCGGGCGTTTCTGGATGCGTACGACGACAAACCTTGGGAGTGAACTGATTATGAGGATCTTTGGGACGATTTTGCTGAGTTTGCTGGTAGGTCCGACCCTCGCGGCCGACTATATCGACAGCGCACCGGTGGTTTCCAGCATCCCGCTGTACCAATCGATCAACGAGCCGCAGCAGCAATGCTGGGCCGAATCGGTCACCAGCTACGAACAGCAACGATCTCCGGGCGGGTTGATTCTTGGCGGGATTGCCGGCGGCCTGTTGGGCAATACCGTTGGTCGCGGACATGGTCGCACTGTCGCCACTGTTGGCGGAGCGGTGATTGGCGCGGCAGTTGGTGATCACATCGCCAATCGAGATAACGCTTTCGTCGCCGTCACCCGGCCCGTCCAGCGATGCCATATCGTAGACAGCGTTCGCCAGGTGTTGACAGGTTATCAAGTGACCTACTATTACAACGGCCGTAATACGACCGTGGTCCTGCCTTACGACCCCGGACCCCGGGTGCCGCTCGCAATCGGCGTGTCCAACGCTACAGGACCGGCGTATCGGGCCCCGGTGGTGGAGCGCATCACCTACATTGAACGCCGCGAGCAGGTTTGGGGAAAGAAACCGCACAAACGGCATCGCCACCATCGCGATCGGGATGACTGACAGCGGGAATTCAAAGCTTGCCCCTCAAGGGCGCCGCAAGGCGCCCTTTTTGTTTCTCGCGCTCGCGTAACAGGAACACCGCGGTAAAATTCGCGGTCAATCACCAAGCACTCACTCCGCGGTGAAACCATGCTGACCTCCACCCCCAAGACATTTTTCCTCAAGGACTATGCGGTGCCGGCGTATCTGGTTCCCAGCATCGATCTCGACATCGATCTGCGCGAGGACCATGCGCTGGTCAAGGCGAGAATGGTCATCGCGCGAAACCGCGCAGCAACCGATCTCACCGCGCCGCTGCGTCTGGATGGAGACGAACTCGAACTGGTATCGCTGCGTCTCGACGGAAAGGCGCTCGATGCCGATAAATATACGCTCACGGCCGACTGTCTCGAGATCGCCGGCGTACCGGATCAGTTCACTCTCGAGACTGCGGTGCGCATTCATCCGGAACAGAATACGAAACTGATGGGCTTGTACGCGTCGAAGGACGGCTACTTCACGCAGTGCGAGGCCGAGGGTTTTCGCCGCATCACTTTCTTTCCCGATCGTCCGGACGTGATGTCGCGCTACACCACGACCATCCACGCAGCCAAGGCCGCTTACCCGAATTTGCTGTCGAACGGCAACCAGGTTGCGCAAGGCGACGAAACTGGCGGCCGCCACTGGGCAAAATGGGTGGACCCGTTTCCCAAGCCTTGTTATCTGTTTGCCATGGTCGCCGCGAAACTGGACCGGCTGGAAAACGCATTCGTCACGCGTTCGGGACGGCGCGTGAAGCTGGCGGTGTACGTCGAACCGGGCAAGCTGGATCAATGCGGTTTCGCGATGGACGCCCTGAAGCGCGCGATGAAATGGGATGAAGAGGTCTTTGGCCTGGAACTCGATCTCGACCAGTACATGATCGTCGCGGTTGGCGATTTCAACATGGGCGCGATGGAAAACAAGGGCTTGAATATCTTCAACACCAAGTATGTCCTCGCCCGCGCGGACACCGCCACCGACAGCGATTTCATGTTCCTGGATCGCGTAGTGGCACACGAATACTTCCATAACTGGACCGGAAACCGGGTGACGTGCCGCGACTGGTTCCAGCTTTCGCTCAAGGAGGGCCTCACCGTGTTCCGCGACCAGGAATACGGTGCGGATACCTATTCGCGGCCGGTGCAGCGCATTCAGGAAGTCCGCTCACTGCGCGGCGCGCAGTTTCCGGAAGATGCGGGGCCAATGGCTCATCCAGTGCGTCCCGCGTCGTATATGGAGATCAGCAACTTCTACACCGCGACGGTGTATGAGAAGGGCGCGGAAGTGGTGCGCATGATCCACACGCTGATTGGCCCGGAAAACTTTCGCAAGGGCATGGATCTGTATTTCCAGCGCCACGACGGCCAGGCCGTGCGCACGGACGAATTCGTGCAGGCCATGCAGGATGCCTCGGGAACGGACTTTTCGCAGTTCAAGCTGTGGTATGAACAAGCGGGCACGCCGCTGCTGGAGGTGACGGCGCAATTCGACGCGTCGAGCCACCGCTACTCGCTCACAGTCAGTCAATCGTGCCCGGCAACTCCGGGCCAGACCGATAAGAAGCCCTTTCATATTCCGTTTGCCATCGGCCTGGTCGCAGCAGACGGCAGCGAGATTCCGCTGCAGCTGGCCGGAGAGTCGCAAGCCAACGGCAGCACGCGCATCCTGTCATTGACCGAACCACAGCAAAAGTTCGAGTTCCTGAATATTCCGCAGCGCCCGGTCCCGTCCCTGCTGCGCGGGTTCTCCGCGCCAGTCAATTTGCGATTCGATTTCACCGATGCGGATCTCACACACCTCATGGCGCACGATGCGGACGCGTTCAATCGCTGGGAAGCCGGACAAAGGCTGGCCATGAATTTGATGCTGCGAGGCATAGCCGAAGCCCGCGATGCGCGTACCGCGCGTTTTCCCCGCTCGTTCGTCGAAGCCTTCGCCCGGGTGCTGGCCGACGCGCCCGGAGATCCGGCGTTCGCGGCCGAAGCCCTGGGATTACCCTCGGAAGGATATATCGCCGAGCAAATGGACGAGATCGATCCGGACGCGATCCATGCCACTCGCGTCGCGCTGCGCCGGCATCTTGCATCGGAGCTTCAGAGCGAGCTGTTGGCGGCATACCGATCTTCCATCGCGCCCAAGCCCTACAGCCCCGACGCGCGCTCCGCGGGACTGAGGGCGCTGCGCAATTTATGTCTGAGCTATTTGATGGAGATCGATAATGCGGACATCCGTGCGCTGTGCGTCGAGCAGTTTGAGACCGCGGACAATATGACGGACTCGATGGCGGCATTGTCCGCCCTCGCGAATTGCGAAGCCGTTGAACGGGAAAGCGCACTTGCCAGGTTCTACGATAAATGGAAGGACGAACCGCTGGTACTGGACAAGTGGTTTGCGGTGCAGGCGACCTCGCGCCGGCCGGAGACGTTGTCGGCAGTGAAGCGCCTGATGCACCATCCGGCGTTTTCGCTCAAGAACCCGAACCGCGTACGCTCGGTAGTCAGCAGCTTTTGTCACGGCAACCAGGTGCGGTTCCATGCCGCTGATGGTTCCGGGTATGCATTCGGCGCCGACCAGATCATCGCCATCGACGCGCTCAATCCGCAGGTGGCAGCCCGGCTCGCACGCAGTTTCGATCGCTGGAAAAAGTTCGACGCGGCGCGGCAGGCGCATGCACGCCACGCGCTTGGACGCATTCGCGACACTACGCCCCTGTCGAAAGACACCATGGAGGTTGTCACGCGCGCGCTGGCATGACCGGCCGCGCCGCGTGAGATGCGCCCCCTCGCCGGATAATCATGTCAGCCAAAGAGCCGGTAACGATCTATCACAACCCCCGGTGCAGCAAGAGCCGCGCTACGCTTGCCATCCTGCGCCAACGCGGCATCGAACCGAACATCGTCGATTATCTCAAGACACCCCCTACGATCAGGGAGTTGCAAGAGATGTTGCGCAAGCTGGGCATGAAACCCGAACAACTTGCTCGCAAGGCAGAGGAACTCTACAAGGCGCGATTCGCCGGCAAGGTGCTCGATGATGAGCAATGGCTCGAGGCCTTGTCAGCCAATCCCATCCTCATGGAGCGGCCGATCGTGATCCGGGGCGAGCGGGCAATCATCGGCCGTCCGCCGGAGAAAGTTGAAGACCTGTTGTAGCCTTCGTTTCAACGCATATTGCGGCGCGAAGCTGCGCGCACTTTGGACCGGGCCCGCTGGTGACTCTGAAAGAACTCCGCGAGCAGTTCCACGCCCGCGCTCCGGGCGCCCGCCGGACGGGCCACCAAGGCCACGGTCCGCGCCGGAACCTGCGTCGAAAACGGCCGGGCGATCAAGCGCGTGCCCCGTAAAATGCCCGCCTTGATCGTCAACTCCGGCAACAGCGTTACACCCAGGCCGCCCTCTACCATTTGAATGAGCGTGGTGAGGCTGGTCGCTTCGACCAGAGCCCGCGATTTCGAGCCGCGCGCCCCGCAGGCTGCGATGGCATGGTCGCGCAAACAATGTCCCTCTTCCAGCAAGACCACGGTGCCGGGTTCGAGATCTCGTACCAGCATTTCTTTCTTCTTTGCATGCGGATCATCCTGACGGGACACGAACCAGAATTCGTCGCGAAACAGTTCGATGACTTTCAACTCCGCGATATCGAACGGCAGCGCAATCAATGCGGCGTCAAGATCGCCCGCGCGCAACTTCTCGAGCAGGCGTTGCGTCAAGTCCTCGCGAAGGTGCAGCCTGAGCGTCGGATGGACCTCTCTCAATCGCGTCATGACACCGGAAAGCAGGAATGGCGCGATGGTCGGAATCACGCCCAAGCGAAAGACGCCGCCCAGTGGTGTCGCTGCGCCATGCACGGATTCGACCAGATCCCGAGCCGAAGCCAGTACCGTACGGGCACGCGCCACCGCTGCTTCGCCAGCCGGCGTCAACCGCACCCCGCGCGGGTCGCGTTCCACCAGTTCCACTCCGAGCAGGGCTTCGAGTTCCTTGATCCCGGCCGACAAGGTGGACTGGGTTACGAAACTCGCTTCCGCCGCCGCGCGGAAATTGAGCTTGTCGGCGACCTTGGTCAAATATTCGAGCTGTCGCAGCGTAGGCAGTGCTTGCATGCTATGGAGTCCTATGATCGATTTTATCGATCAATGCAATCAATATTACTCGCTTTATCGATCAATCGAACAGGTCCAAAGTGGCGCCATGCAGTTTTTCCTGACAACCAGCCAACCACGAGGAACCCAAGCATGCTGACCATCGGTGATCGCATTCCCGCATTCGACCTCAACGCCGTCGTGTCAATCGACCCGGAAAACGCGTTCCAGCGCATTAACCAGGACTCGAATGCCGGCAAATGGAAGATTCTGTTCTTCTGGCCGAAAGACTTTACATTCGTCTGCCCCACCGAGATTGCCGCCTTCGGCAAGCTCAACAATGAATTCAACGATCGCGATGCCGTGATTTATGGCATTTCCATCGACAGCGAGTTCGTGCACCTGGCATGGCGCAACAATCACGCCGACTTGAAGAATCTTCCCTTCCCGATGCTGGCCGATATCAAGCGCGAGTTGTCGGGCGCTCTGGGCGTGCTGGACAAGAACGAAGGTGTTGCGCTTCGCGCCACGTTCATTGTTGATCCGGAGGGGGTCATCCGCTTCGTGTCGGTCAACGACATGAATGTCGGCCGCAATCCGGAGGAAACGCTGCGCGTGCTCGATGCGCTGCAGACCGACGAACTCTGCCCGTGCAACTGGAAAAAGGGCGACGAGTTCCTGAAAGCAGCGTGAAACCCAGAGCCGGCTGGAGCACCCAGCCGGCTTGTTCGCGCGCGCACCGTAAACGCACAGAAAGGTATCGAACATGTCTGTCCAGACCCTGAAAGATCGTCTGCCTGATTACGCCAAGGATCTCAAACTCAATCTCGGCTCACTGGCGGCGGAAACCGTGCTGTCCGACACACTGAAGGCCGGCACTTTCGTGGCGACTGCGTTCGCCTCGCGCAATCCGGATGTAATCGGCGCCATCAACGCAGAATTCGGCGACAAACTCTCGCCTGCGGACTTCACCGCCGCCAAGGCGGCCGCAGCCATCATGGGCATGAACAATGTCTACTATCGCTTCGTGCATCTCGCGGAAAACGAAGACTACGCGCGACTGCCGGCCAAGTTGCGGATGAATATCATCGGTATGCCCGGTACTGCGAAAGAAAACTTCGAACTCTGGTCGCTGGCGGTTTCGGCTATTAACGGATGCGGAATGTGCATCACCGCCCACGAAAAAGTAGTGCGCGCGGCAGGCCTGAGCGCCGAACAGGTTCAGGCCGCCGTTCGCATCGCCTCGGTCGTGCACGCCGTAGCCGTCGTTCTGGAGGCGCAAGCCGCGGGGTCGACGCAGGCACTTGCTGCAGCCGCCTAGCCTGTTTGGCACCGCTGGAAAAGAAACGGGCGGCCACGGCCGCCCGTTGTTTTTATGCCCGGCATTACTGCGCAAGCGCGGGATCGAATTTATTTTCCTTCATGTAAAGCGCCAGCACATGATCCATGCTGCCAGCGTGATCGGCGAACCATTCGGCCACCGCCCGGGCGAGCACCTGGCCGAAGCGCGTTTCGCCGGCGGCGACGCGACGGCGAACTTCGTGAGCCGTCTCGAGCACGCCATCGTGTTCCCTGGCATGGCACGCCAGCGGCGGAAAGGCCATTTGCTCCATCCAGCGCTGCTCCTGCGCGAAATGCACTTCAGTGTGTTTGATGAATTCATCGAGCACGGCAAGCATATCCCCCTCTGGCGCATCCGCCAGGCGGTTGAGAAGTTCGATGAATTCGCGATGGGTATCGTCCATGAGGCCCTGATCGAGCACCAAATTTTCATTCCATTCCATGACCGGCATGCGGGCTCCAAACCTGGCTGGGTAATGCGCAAGTCTACCGCATGGCGGGGTAACGCAATCTCAGCCAGGTCTTAACCTACAAATGCGGCCGGCACCGGGTTCTCGCCCAGCAAGTGGCGCAGAATCGCCCAGTGCATCGCCTCGTCCCCCAGAATACTGGCCGCGGCTCGCGACAAGTCGCGATTGTCGAACGCCGGGACGGCACCCAGATACGCGCTGACGGCGCCGCTTTCGAGCCTGGCGGCAAAGCGCAGTACATCAACCTCATTCTTTAACGAAGCCAGCGGAAAATCATATTTGGACTTCGACTGAGCCTGGCGACCGCCGAGCTTGCCGACGGTGGCCGCCAGCAGATCGGCGTGCGCCTTGTGATGCCCCTGAAATTGCAGCGCCATCGATTTAATCGCCGGCGTGAGCAGACCGCTACCGGCGCCAACCTGGTAGGCCGCGATCGCTTCCAGCTCCGATCCCAATGCCGCATTCAGGATCACGACATCGTTCGCGCCAGATCCGCCATTGCCTTTGTGCTCGGCCGCAAGCGCCTCGCGACCAGCGAGCAGTGCCACGGCGGAGACGGACAACAGCATGCCGGATTTGCCGAGAAATCCACGGCGCGACGCATCGAGAGCCTTTTCGGGGATATTCAGGAAAGACATGTCCTTCTCCTTGATTGAGGGAGTTCGTAGAAGATCCGGCACGAAGCGCCGGCAGGGAAACACGCAACCGGCGAATGCCGGCGGTCAGTTTGGACTACGGACTTCGCAGCCGATCGAGCACGCCACTGACAATTCGGTCGCAACGCTCGCCGGCAAACGCGAAAGCATCCTCTATTGCAGTATCCATCTCCTGCGCCAGCGACTCCCGCAACAAGCTGCGGGCCCGGAAAAAACGGGTACGAACTGTGGCTTCCGGTATGCCCAATGAGGCTGCGGTGTCTTCGACCGATAATTCCTCGACTGCGCGCAGCACGAACACGGTTCGGAATGTTTCGGGCAGGGTGTCGATCTTGCGCTCGATCAGCGCGCGCATCTCGCCACGAATGGCCTGCGATTCGGGACGCTCCGACGCTTGCTCCGTATCCGGAAAATCCTCAAAGCCCGTCTCTTCGCGTGCAATCGATTCGAGCGGGATCACGCGAGATTCGCGTCGTTGACTGCGCAACCGCATCATTGCCTCGTTGACGACAATGCGGGTAAGCCAGGTCGACAGTCGGGCCTCATCGCGGAAAACCCCGATCGCCTGATAAGCATGCAGATAAGCAAGCTGCAATGCATCCTCGGCTTCGGCTTCGTTGCGCAGGATTGCGCGGGCTGTCCGGTACAACATCCGGTTGTATTTGCGCATTAACCCTTCGAAGGCGGCGTGGTCTCCCGAGGCAACTCTAGCAGCGAGTTGCGCATCGGAAACATCGTCCGACAACGAGTTCTGAACGCTGGCGTTGCCCGGCATGGCAGTTCTCCCGTAGTCAATCTACCCCATTCGATGCTGCGCTAATCCCCGGCGTTCCCGTTGCATGCAATTGACAGGATCCGGGTTGTTGCCTGACCCTGACACCTGCACGGATTTGATGAGTCAGCGAACCGACACGATGCCTGAACTGCCCGATATTGTCGTTTATGTGGAAAGCCTGGAACGCCGGATACAAGGCACTACGCTGAAAAACATACGCCTCAATAATCCTTTTTTGTTGCGCACTGCCGTGCCCCCGATCCCTTCGACCTTCGGCAAACGCGTCGTTGGGGTAAGACGCATGGGCAAACGTATCGTCATCAGCCTGGATGGGGACATCCATCTCGTGATCCATTTGATGGTTGCGGGTCGCCTGAAATGGCTGCCGGCGGATGCAAAACCGCCTGGAAAATCCGCGCTCGCGGTATTCGAGTTCGATACCGGCTCGCTGACGCTCACCGAGGCCGGTACGAGGCGGCGCGCATCGCTGCATCTTGTGCAAGGCAACGCAGCGGTAGAGGCTCTTCACGCTGGCGGCTTGGAACTGGCGGGGCTCGGACTTGCAGCGTTCTCGGCACGCCTCAAAATGGAAAATCACACTCTCAAGCGCGCGCTGACCGACCCCCATCTGTTCAGTGGCATTGGCAATGCGTACTCCGACGAGATTCTGCACCGCGCCAGGCTCTCCCCGATCGCGATGACCAGTAGACTGCAGGATGACGAAGTAGCGCGACTCTTCGCGGCCGTGCAGAGCACGCTATCCGAGTGGACCGATAAACTACGCGTCGCGGCGGGCGACGGCTTCCCGGAGAAAGTCACTGCCTTTCGGGAAGGAATGGCGGTACACGGCCGCTACGGCCAGCCCTGTCCGGTCTGCGGTGCGCCGGTACAACGAATCGTCTATGCCGAGAACGAGACCGATTACTGCGCTCGCTGCCAGACCGGCGGCACCATTCTCGCCGATCGCGCGCTGTCGCGATTGCTCAAGAAGAGCTGGCCACGCTCTATCGATGATCTCGGGTGACGCTCAGTCATTCGGACCTGATCCGGACGACGTTTTTCAAGCGCAACAGCCATTTTCAGCGACGCGCTAGGCGCCCGGCAGCCTTTGGCAGCAGCATTCTATGAACATACGCGCTTGGACAGGTGAGATGCAAACGGACGCGTCAACGCCGCGCGCACCGCCTTATCGACCATTGGGATATGCGCCAGGTTTCGCTGCCCAACTGGTGTATGCCGCGCGCTGCTTGTCGACTCCAACCCGGTGCGTAATTTCATCCCACTGCCGCGCCAGATCATCGAGAATCTTTCGTGCATTTTCGCCCGCCCACAGCCGGCTGAACCCCTGCCTTAGCACCTCTTCGTACTTGTCGGTCTGAATGACCGACAAGTCGAACAGCCCGGATTCCGAGGACGCCTTCAGCGTTGCGAGGTAGCTATTGGCCTCCGCCCACTTCGCCAGGTATTCGGGATTCGTGTAGTGCGACGTTCGGAACGGGTCTCGTAGCGCATAGGGCAGCTGCACCCGCTTGATGCTGATGTCTTCACTATTGAGCCACTGAATGAAAAGATAAGCGGCTTCCTTATTTTTGCTGTTCGCTGCAACAGCCAATATGTGACCGATGGCAAGCTGCGGATGGCCACCCGGCGGTAGCGCATAGCCGACTTTGCCAACAACCTTCGATTTCGGCACGAACGCCATTGCTTTATTGTCTGTCCCATAACCCGCAGCCCATCTTCCGACCGGTGGCCAGGATATAGTCATCGCGCTTTCCCCGTTCAGGAACTGCGCAAGATTTTCAGCAAATTTTGACGTCTCGACGCCGGGAGGCATGAATCGGTTCTCCTCCCGCATTTCGGCCAGTACCCGAACTCCGATGGCACTGTTGATTGTTGCCTTCATGCTCCTGGCATCGAAAAATCTACCGCCCTCGTTGCGAAAACGTTCCTGGAACATGTACTGAGCGAAAGCTGGGTCACGAATGGCCGATGCGCCATAGACGCCGGCAGGCTTCAAGTACTCACTCAGAAAACTTCCGATCTCGCTGAACTGCTTCCAGGTTTTGGGCGCGGCGAGATCGTATCCATACCGGCCTTTGAATGCCCCTCGCACCGCAGGATCGCCGAAGATGTCTTTTCGATAATAAAGAACGAGTACATCGCCATCATCGGCCAGGCCATAAGTACGCCCATTCACTGTCATCCAGTTATCGCGAAACGTGGGCGCGATACCTTTCAGCTCGTCGCGATAGCCGAACTTGTCCACGAACGCGTCGAGTGGCTCCAGCGCTCCGGCCTGCGCGAGGTCGGGCAGCCACGATGGGACAACGTCGACAATGTCGAAGCTGCCCCCTCCGGAACGATGATCCAGCATCACCTTGCTGAAAACCTCGGGCAGAGGGACTTCTACTACCTTGATTTTGATCCCGGTCAGACGCTCCCATAGCGGACCGGAGAATTGCAATGGATCCAGGGCCTGAAGGCCCGCCTGCCACTCCAGGGTAAGTGTTATTCCCGAGTACCGTTTTGCTTCTTGCACAGCTCTTTGCGCAGCCGTTTCTCCCTGTGCAAGGGCAGTGGAACCAACCGTTTGCAATAACCCCAGGGCCAGCACAGCAGATAACGTGGGGACTCGCCCCGGAGTGCGTCCCAACCATGCAGCGAACATGAGCCGATCCTTTCCAGACTGCTTTGTTTGCTATCGGTAAGAAAATACGGAAGTGCAGATCGATTGGACATCTTATGTCAATGCCGTACGATTGGAGCAATAGCACCACGTCAAAAAGATTTTTCCCGATTTTCGGTGACGGCGTTGACATTAGTAGCAGGGTTGGCTACAAGAATGGTTTCGTGCCAGATTGAATTGATGCCGGGCCATGAACCTCGATAGCTCGCAGCGCTGGAGTGCGGCCATCGTGATGAATTGGCCCATGAAACCTCCAATTTGACGGGGCGCAAGAACTCTGCGTGCGATCATGCTGTGCATAAGGTGTCAGCACGATAATCCAGCCGACGCGAAGTTCTGCAATGGGTGCGGAACTCGCCTCGAACTGGTGTGCCCGCAATGCAAGTATTCCAACCAACCGGGCAGTCGTTTTTGTGCGCAGTGCGCAAGCCCCTTGGGGAGTTCATCTGCGAGTCCGCCTCCTCCTCGTTTTGAATCGCCACAAGCGTACACCCCCAAGCATCTCGCAGAAAAGATTCTGACGTCCAGGAACGCGCTCGAAGGCGAACGCAAGCAAGTTACTGTTCTTTTTGCCGACCTGAAGGGCTCGATGGAGCTGCTCGCGGAACGCGATCCGGAAGAAGCGCGCAAGCTCATCGATCCGGTCATCGATCAGATCATGGACGCCGTGCATCGCTACGAAGGCACGGTGAATCATGTGATGGGCGACGGCATTATGGCAATTTTCGGTGCGCCGCTCGGCCACGAAGACCACGCCGTGCGCGCGTGTTACGCGGCACTGGCGATGCAGACCGCGATTCGAACATACAGCAGCGAGATGCGCCGATTACAGGGCATCGAGATCGAGTTGCGCGTCGGTCTGAACTCGGGAGAAGTCGTCGTTGGCGCGATCGGCAACGACCTCCATATGGAGTATTCCGCGGTCGGTCCGACCACGCATCTTGCCGCCCGTATGGAGCAGCTGGCGACGCCCGGAACTGTGCGCCTCACGCGCCACACCCTCGATCTGGCGGAAGGGTTCATCCACGTCGCTTCGCTTGGTCCCGTTCCCGTCCGGGGCCTGAGCGAGCCGGTAGAGGTATACGAACTCAAAGGCGTTTCGGGCCTGCGTACGCGAATGCAAGCGGCCGCGGCACGGGGGCTTACTCGCTTCGTTGGTCGGGTTGCGGAACTGTCCGTTCTGGGACAAGCGCTCAAGCAGGCCGATGCCGGTCATGGGCAGATCGTGGCCCTGGTAGGCGAACCCGGAGTGGGCAAATCGCGACTGCTCTGGGAGTTTACGCACTCTCATCGTACGCAAGGCTGGCTCGCCCTGGAAAGCGGCTCCGTCTCATATGGCAAAGCAACTGCGTATCGTCCCGTAATCGATCTACTCAAGGTTTACTTTCGCATCGAGGAACGCGACGATGCCCGCCGCCTGCTGGAGAAAATCACCGGCAAACTGCTCACACTGGACAAGTCGCTGGAGCCGACACTTCCCGCACTTCTGGCGCTGCTCGACGTAGGCGTCGAAGATCCCGAATGGCAGCGACTGCATCCGACCCAGCGCCGCAGCCGCACGCTCGATGCGTGTAAACGGCTGCTGTTGCGTGAAAGCCAGGTGCAACCGTTGGTGCTGATCTTCGAAGACCTGCACTGGATCGACAGCGAGACGCAGGCCTTTCTGAATAGCCTGATTGAGAGCCTGCCCACCTCCCGCATTATCCTTTTGGTTAATTTCCGGCCCGAGTATCAATCTAGCTGGGGTTCCAAAAGCTATTACGCCCAGCTGCGTATCGATCCTTTGCCTCCGGAAAGCGCAGAGGAGCTCTTGCTTGGTTTGCTGGGCGATTTCGAGCATCAGCGCGAATTACGGCGCACCCTCATCCAGCGCACCGAAGGTAATCCGTTCTTCCTTGAAGAAAGCGTACGTAGCCTCATCGAAGCCGGTGTGCTGAAAGGCGAACGTGGAAACTACCGGTTGCAAGTTCCCCCCTCCGGTATCCAGGTTCCCGGCCGCGTGCAGGCGGTGCTCGCAGCGCGCATCGATCGCCTCCAGCCAGAGGACAAACGTTTGTTGCAAACCGCGGCGGTCATTGGCAAGGATGTGCCCTTTCCGCTGCTGCAGGCCATTGCGGACCTGGGCGCCGACGATCTTCAGGCCGGTCTGGGTCGTCTGCAGGCGGCTGAATTTCTGTACGAAGCCCGGTTATTCCCGGACATCGAATACACCTTCAAGCACGCGCTGACTCACGAAGTTGCCTACTCAAGCCTGCTTCAGGAACGACGGCGCAGCACACATGCCCGCATTCTCGCTGCAATGGAGACCCTGTACGCGGGCCGGATCACCGAACATCTCGAACGCTTAAGCCATCACGCCCTGCGCGGCGAGGTCTGGTTGCGGGCGCGTGATTACCTCCAGCAGACAGGATCGAAGGCATTGTCCCGTTCGGCTAATCACGAAGCCGCCAGTTATTTTGGCCAAGCGCTGGAAGCGCTGGCACAGCTGCCGGACTCCAGAGAAAATATCGAGAAATCCATCGATTTGCACCTGGAGTTGCGCAGCGCGCTCCATCCTCTAGGCGAATTTGACCGCGTTCTCGAATCGCTGCAGCACGCAGCCGCCCAGGCGGAAACCATCGTCGACAAACGCCGGCGCGGCCGCGTATTGAGTTATCTCGCACAATCCTACCGCCTGCGCGGCGATCACGCTGGCGCCATCGAGGCCGGCACCACGGCAGTCGAAATCGGACGCAACTTCGATGACCCGGGTATCCAGGCGCCCGCCAACTTTCATCTCGGCCAGGTATTGTTCCACCTGGGGGATCATCATCGCGCCATCGAGTTCTATTCCGATAACATTCTAACGTTGAACGGAGATCTCGCCCGGGATCGGCTGGGGATGGCAGGCGTTCCGCTGGTTTTTACGCGAGGTCACTTGTCTTGGTCCCTTGCGGAATTGGGAAGATTTCAGGAGGCCTTTTCCGAGTGGCAGGAAGCAATGCGACTTGCAGAGGAAGTCAAGCATCCCTTCAGTGAGGCTTTCGCGAAGTATTGCGGCGGCTTCTTGTATCTGCGCAAGGGAGAGATCGAACGTGCGATCGCACAGCTAGAACCGGGGCTCAACCTTTGCCAGGCGATGAATCTGCGCCTCGAATTGCCGTTTGTCGCTTCATTCCTGGGCATTGCTTACGCATATGTGGATCGCATCGCCGACGCAATAGCTCTGGCAGAACGCGCCGTCGAGGAAATGAGAGCACTCAATATTCACTCCGGAAGGTCATGGATCGTCGGTTTTCTCGGCTATGTCTACCTGCTTGCAGGTCAAACATCAAAAGCCATTCATCTGATGCAACACGCCCTCGACCTCGCACAACGACACAACGAACGAGGCTGGGTAGCTTGGGAGCATCACATACTGGGTCTCGCGTGGTCCTCGGAGGGTGGCGCAAGTATCGACAAAGCAAAAGTCTCTCTCGAACGGGCAATAGAGGATGCGAGCACCCTCCAACTGCGACCGCTTATTGCCCGCTCGCAGCTCGCACTCGGACAGTTGCATCGTCGCATGGGACTCAAGGACTCTGCGCGATGCTACCTCGACGAAGCAGCGGGAGCTCTCAAGGAATTGCAGATGCCGATCTGGCTCCAAAAGGCAGAGGCAGAATTGCAGGCGCTAGATTAGTCCTTCAGCACCTATGGAAGTCCCAGCCATAAACGGCAGCTCGCCCGTCTAGTCAAACGAAATCGTAAAAAACACGTCCACGGCGTCGGTTTCCCCGCTTTCGGTGCGCAGCGACCAGCGCTTCGAAAGCTGGTAGGTGATGCGCAACGTATTCGCGGCTGTGCTGAGGCTGCGTTCGTTGGAGACGTATATCCTGTCCGAAATTCGCTTGCCGACCGCGATGACACCTCCTTGTGTGCCGTCGCTGCCGACACCCACGCGCAGTTCATCCAGCCCTACCGCCCCGGCAAGTTGCTGCTGCAGGGGCGAGGTGCCGAGCCCGGCGGCCAGCGCCACGGCCGAAGCCTGCAAGGCCTGCGTATCCTGCGCGCTGCCCGAATCGACCGCACGGCCAAGCACCAGCCACGAGAGTTTCTCCGGATCCGGCACTTCGGGCGAGGAAACCAGCTGTACTTGTGGGTCGCGCGCAGTGCCGGTGATCTCCACTCCCGCCTCGACCGGCTGCTTCTTGCGCATCGCGCGAATCAGCAGACCCGGATTGTCCACCGGACCGGAAAAATAAAATACGCCCTCGTCGATACTCAGCTGCTGTCCGTAAGCTGCATAGCGGCCCTCGGCAACGCGGATCTCGCCGTTGGCGCTCAAGGGCGCGTTGCCCGGACTGGTCAGCTTTAAATCACCCGCCAGACGCGCGTCCAGTCCCCGACCGGAGATGCGGAAGTCGGGGCCGAGGCCCAGCTTGAGATCGAGTTCGGACATCATCGCGCGCTCCGTCATCGAAACGCGTTCCTCGCGCCCCACGACCACGACATCGCTGCCCAGGGCCGGCACGGTGCCACTGCGTAGTTCGATGCGGCCGCGATCAGCCGTCAGCGTTCCCGCCAACGCTAACTTGCGGTCATCCGCCTTCAGCGTTCCGGCGCCGGACACCGTGAGCCGAAGATCCGGGTGTTGCACGATTGCAAGTTTTTGCGCGGACCAGGCTAAGTCGATCTTCGGCGCGCCAGTATGGGTGGCAAGCTTACCCACCGCGGAGAACGTGCCTTCGCCGCCATGAATGCGGAATTCGCTGATGCTGAGTCCGTTCTCGCCAAAGCGCGCCCGCAGCGTGCCGTTGCGCAAGAACACCCCGTTTGCGACCTGTTCAAATTTCAATGCATCGCCCGCGAGGGTGCCGGCAAGCCGCGGTTGGGCCACAGTGCCATCTGCCTTGAGGCTGAGCAGCACGGAACCGTCTCCCACCAAGGTGTCGCCGGCAAGCATCGCGATCAATGCGCGCATCGATTTGAGTTGCGCGCGCGCATCGAGTTTGAGCGGTGCGTCGCCCGCAACGCCCCATCCAGCTTTGCGACGCTGGGCCAGGGTCTGCGCGTTCGCTTGCACCTCCAGTTGGTCGCCGCTGACCGCGAGTTCGGCATCGATGCGGTTCGCCACTGCGCGCAGGCTGAAAGTGCCCTGCCTGAGTCCCAGCGCCAGCGGCTCTTCTCCGCGCATGACGATGTCCCCGCTTTCGCGCGCGATGTCGACAGAGGCGTCGAGTTTCGCGCCGGCCTTCACGGTCCAGCGCGCGCCGAGCGTCAGCGTCGAGTCCAGCTTGGGTGGCTGTTTCATGAGCGCCAGCAATCGCGCCAGCGGCACGCCGCTCACTGAGCCGCTGCTGGCAATTTGGCCGTTTCGATAAATTGTCTCTCCCAGCATGAAATCCGTGTTGAAAACGCGCGCACGGGTCGCCCCGAACAACACGTAATCCGCCGCGAGTTCAAGCGTGGCAGGCTGCAAGAGCTTCACTGCAAAGTCGCCAGCGTTCTCCGCCTGCATGAGCCGTCCGCGCCAGGTCGCTTTCTCCCGGTGATACCTGCCTTCCAGTTGCGCCGACGCATCGATCTGATCGCCTTGGGCAGTGACCTCGATACGATGCGCGGACAGCAAGCCATACGCAGTCAGGCTCAGTCGGTCGAGCGCATACTTGCCGCGTTGTACGCCCGCGAGCTTCCAGCGCAATGCCAGCCGCGGGTCGTCACCCTGTTCGAGTTGCAGCTCGGCAGTCGAGGTGCCAACGCGAATGTCCTGATAGGTGATGCGCGCAGCCGTCAATCGCGCATCGACGGCGGGACGCGATCGGGTGCCCGAAAGCGTGCCGTCGCCATTCAGCGAGCCGCCGACGCCCTGGCCGAAGGCTGCAAGGTTGGGCGCGCGAAGCTCGAAGCGCAGAGCATCGCCAGGAGCGCCGAAACTGCCGCGCAGTCCCACCGCATTGGCGCCAAGCACCAACCGGGCATCGACATCGCGTACGCGATCGGGCGCAATCGCAAGCGTGCCTCGTCCGCCCAGCGGCTGGCCCAGGTAGCGGCTGCGCGCGAAACGGTAGGCGACCTGCGCCTGCCATTGCGGTCGCAGCGCGCCGTGTGCCTGCACGGTGCCACTGAGATCCGCTTTGGGAAAGTCGCCGAACTGCGCAGGGTCGAAGCGGCGCAAGTCGCCTTTCAGCGCAAAGGCAAGCGTATCGTCAAGTTCCACCCGCCCTGTCGCGCTGACCTCGGCGCGGCCCTTGCGCGCGAGCACCCGTTCAATGCGAACGCGATTGTCACCGATCAGCGCTTCGCCCTCCATATGCAGATCGGCTTGGCGCAATTTTGCCGCCACGCGCTGTCGCTCGATCCCGCCCTCAACCCGCAGCGTTCCCGCCAGTTGCGTCGCGTGCAGATTTCCGTATAGCCGCCGCAGATCGAGGCGGCGCACCTCGACTTCCAGTTGCAAGACGCCCTCGCGATAGGCCCCGTTTCCCGCCGCTTCGCCTGCCGCGCCCAGATTGACTGTTGCGTCCTGCAGCTCCAGACCCTGCGCGCTCACCTCGAACCGGCCCTGCAATGCCTGCAGCGGCAAGCGTTTGGCATCCACCGGTCCCGGCTCGGGATTGCTCACCGTGACGGTGCCGGCAAGGGATTCGAAGCCCCGGGGCCGGGCGCTGAACTCCACTTCCAGCACGGTGTGAGGCAGGCTGGGCTCGAACGCGGCGAGGTCCACGGCGCTACTGCGCGCTTGCAGAGTCTTGACCGGGTCAGGCTCGAACGGCGCGAGCCGGGCGGCGGCGGAAAAAGGCAGTGCTCCGGCCCGGCCTTCCGCGTTGACTGCAATGTTTTCAAGCGAACCCGTCAATTGCACGGCCGCGCCAAGTGGCCATTGCTCGACGCGTTGGCTCTGGATCTTCACGCGCGCTTGCAACTCGAACGGCGGAGTTGCGCCGAGCGTGGCTTCGCCCTGCACGGTTCCCCATTCGCTGGCGAGACTCTGCAGCGCGAGCGTGTGCCTGCGCGCGTCGCCCTCGTAAGTGGCGCGCAGCGTGTTCATCTGCAGAGGCGACCTATCGGCCCGTTGAATCCGCAAACTAGCAATCTCGATGATCGCCATCCGAACCGCGAAAGGCAGCGCCAGGCTATCAGGCGGTGCGCTGTCTCGGGGAGCGGCAGCGGTGCGTTTATCTTGATACTCGAGCGATGCCATTCGCAAGTTGGAGATGTCCAGGCGGCGTTGCGCCAGCAGCCAGGGTGACCATTCCAGCCGCACCTCGCGCGCTTCGAGGCGGTACTCAGCGTTTTCGCACGAAATAAGCGTCACGTGCAGGGGCTCGTCGAGCGCGCCGCGCAAGCCATCGAGCACGAGCTGGCACGGCAGCCGCGACGCGAAGCGCTCGATGCTCCAGCGCAGCACCGTCTCGCTGCGGCTTGCGATTAGCCCCAGAATGGCTAGGCTCGCGAGGAGCAGCAATACAGGCGCGAGGGTCCACAGCGCAATGCGGCGCACAGCCATCAGAATATGAATCCGACGCTGAAATGCAGACGGTATGAGCCGGTGTCGCGACCATAGGCGATATCGAGGTTGAGGGCTCCCACGGGGCTGTGCCAGCGTACGCCGCCGCCGTACCCGATCGCGGCGCGGAAGCCGGAGCGCTCGTCAACGGCATTGCCGGCGTCATAAAATGCCGCCAGACCCCATTGGCGGGTCAGCCATTGAATGTATTCGACGCTTGCCGCGGCCATGTAGCGTCCGCCGACGATCGCATCGCCTTCGCTCACGCCCAGGCTTTCGAATGCATAACCGCGAACCGTCGTATCGCCGCCCGTACGGAACAGAAAAACCGACGGAATATTCTCGCGACTGCCGGCGATCACCGCACCGGTCTCAAGCCGTAGCATGAGCGTGCCGAATCCCCCGACTGGTTGCAGGTAAGAACCCCGCGCGGTCAAGCGGCCGAAACTGCGGTCCGAGCCCAACTGTGCCCCGGCGCCTCCCGCCTGAAAACGAACAGCGAATCCATCGCGCGGCGCAAGCGGATCATCGATGCGGTTCCAGGTCCACGCCTGGCTGAGGAATGTGGCCTTGCGATTGTCCTCCGGTCCGCTCTCGATGGCTCGCTCCTCTGCGACTACTTGCAACGCGAGCTGAGACTCGTATTGTTCTACCGTGTAGGTACGCGCGCCAGTCACGCTCCAGTCGGTACGTTCCTCGCCCTGGATATCCTGCTGGTTGTTCTTGCCTTCCAGGCCGTAACGCCAGCCGTGCTCATCGCGCGGAAAGGTCAAGCCGCCAAGCACTTCGGAACTGACCCGGTCGATCCTGGCATGGGTATCGAATCTCCACGCGCGGTCCAGCGCATTGTGGTCGACGTAGCCTGCCTGGAATCGCGGGCCCCGATCCGTGCTGAATCCTGCCCCCAACTCGACTCTGCGTGCCGCGCCTTCCACGACGTTGACAACGATGGACGTTGCGCTCTTTTGTGCCGGATCGTTGCCGGCAGAGACCACTGCGCTGGCAAAGTAGTCGCTGCGCAGCAAGCGACGCTGGAAGACAACCAGCGCGTCCTTATCGAAGGGATCTCCGGCACGGATCGGGCTCAAGTTGCGCACAATGGACGGCTCATAGCGCTGCAGTCCGCGAATTTCCAGGTCGCCAAACATGAACGGCGGTCCGCTGTCGATCTCCACACTGAGACGTGCCTGCGTTTTATCGGGATCGATCTGCGCGCGGCTGGTGGTAATGCGCGCTGCGGCGTAGAGCCGGCGCTGCAGCGAGTCTACCGCGAGACGTTTGCCGCTGTCCCAAGCCGACTGCCGGAAAATTCGCCCCGGTTCCAGTGCAAATGCCGCGCGCGCGGCTTTGATACGCTCGGTGCGCAGTGGATCGGATTCGATTTCGCCAACAACGACGAATTCGACGCCCGCGATGCGCGTTGGTTCGCCCGGCGTCACCTCCACGCGCACCATCCATTCGGGCTCCGCGCGCGTCAGTGCCGCACTTACAACCGGCGAAAAATAACCTTCCGTCGCCAACAAGTTGCGTACCTGCTCGGGCGTGGTCTTGACCAACTGACGCAATTGATCTTCGGCTACGTCCTGACGCGTGCTCCATCGCATCAGATCCAGGTTCTCGCGTAGCATGGTCGCCAGACTACCGGCACCGACGATATCGATACGGAACTTGACGGAGTCCGCCCCCCGCGCGGGATGAACGACCAACATCAGCGCCATGGCGACCCATGTCCATCGGTTCGATGCGACGAATGGACGCGTGGGTTCGGACGCCTGCAACGGCGAGTTGATCATTTGATATCGAAGAATAAGCGATACGCCGCCAGTCGGGCCCGCGTTGACCTGGGTCAATGCAGCGCGCGCTGGAACTGGCTAGGCTGGCCTGCCAACGTCCAACACTGCCTGTTATGAAGTCTTATACGCAGATCACTACGGATATCAACCACGGCATCGCCAGTTTCCGCGAATCCAGTCCCGATGCTGTTGCGGGTTTCGGCGCCCTTGCCCGGGCAGCCATGCGCAGTGGCGCACTTTCGGAACTGCACAAGGAGCTCATTGCTTTGGCGATAGGAGTTGCGGGGCATTGCGATGGGTGCATTGGCTTTCATGCAAGAAACCTGGTGCGCCTCGGGGCCAGCCGCGCGCAATTCATGGAAGCGCTGGCGGTGGCAGTCTACATGGGCGGCGGTCCGTCGCTGATGTATGCCGCTGACGCCACCCAAGCGTACGAGGAATTCCTTGCCTCATCCATCGCTACAGCGCCGAAAGCCTGAGCATCAGCGATTCTTCATGGCGCGGGCCAGCGCATGCGCCATGGCTCCGCCGCTCGCCTGAGCGCGCGCGGCCGGCGCTCTGTCCTGGCGCGAAGCCCGCTGGGGCTGCGTTGCCAGAGGAGGCCGCCTGGCCTCGGTCGCATCGTTGAGCCGCATGGTCAACGCAATGCGACGGCGCTTTTCGTCCACTTCCAGGACTTTTACTTTAACCACGTCTCCGGCCTTCACTACTTCGCGCGGGTCCTTGATGAATTTATTTGACAGCGCGGAGACGTGCACCAATCCATCCTGATGGACGCCAATGTCGACGAATGCACCAAAGTTCGTCACATTGGTCACCACGCCCTCGAGCTGCATGCCTGGCTGAAGATCCTTGAGGTCTTCAACATCTTCCCGGAAAACCGCGGTCCGGAATTCGGGGCGCGGGTCGCGACCGGGCTTCTCCAGCTCGCTCAGGATGTCGCGCACGGTCGGCAGACCGAACTTCTCATCGGTGTATCTTGCCGCATCGACGGACTTGAGCGCCGGTGCGTTGCCTAGCAGTTCCCGCAGATTGCGGCGCACATCGGCGAGAATGCGCTCCACCACCGGGTACGCCTCGGGATGCACAGCGGAAGCATCCAGCGGATTATCGCCACCCATGACGCGCAGGAATCCGGCGGCCTGCTCGAAAGTCCTGGGACCCATGCGCGCTACCGACTTCAGCGCCTCACGGTTCGCAAACGGCCCGCTTTGATCGCGATGGCGCACGATGTTCTCGGCGAGCGCAGCGCTAAGGCCCGATACCCGGGCCAGCAAAGGCACGGACGCGGTGTTCACGTCTACGCCAACCCCGTTGACGCAATCTTCGACCACCGCATCGAGCGTCCTGGCCAACTTGTGCTGGCCTACGTCGTGCTGGTACTGGCCCACGCCGATGGATTTCGGATCGATTTTCACCAGTTCGGCCAGCGGATCCTGCAAGCGACGCGCAATCGAGACTGCTCCGCGCAGGCTCACGTCCAGTTCCGGGAATTCGCTCGCGGCGAGCGCGGAGGCGGAGTACACCGAGGCGCCGGCTTCGGAAACGGTGACTTTGGTCAGTCCCAGTTCGGGGTGGCGCTTGATCAGATCCGCGACGAGCTTGTCCGTCTCACGCGACGCCGTGCCGTTACCGATGCTGACGAGTTCCACCTGGTGCCTGCGCGCCAGAGCGCCCACCGTGGCGATCGCGCCTTCCCAGTCATTACGCGGCGCATGGGGAAAGATCGTCACGGCATCCAGCAGCTTGCCCGTGCGATCGACAAGGGCAACCTTGACACCGGTGCGCAGGCCCGGATCGAGACCCATGGTTGCGCGCGGGCCCGCGGGCGCTGCCAGCAGCAGATCTTGCAGATTGCGCGCAAACACGCGGATCGCTTCCTGCTCGGCGCGTTCGCGCAACTGCGCAAAAAGGTCCGATTCGAGTTGCCAGGCCACCTTGACGCGCCAGGACCAGCGGACCGTCTCCGCCATCCAGGCATCGCCCGGGCGACCCTGGTCGGCGATGCCAAAGCGTGCCGCTATCATGCGCTCGCAGGCATTGGGGCCAATGGGTTTGGGTTGGGTGGTTTCATCCACGTCTTCGGGCAACTTCAGCGCGAGGCGCAGTACTTCCTCCTTGCGCCCGCGGAACAGCGCCAGCGCGCGATGCGGCGGCACTTGGCGCAGCGATTCGGTGTAAGCGAAATAATCGCTGAACTTGGCGCCGGCCTCCCGCTTGCCGTCCGCCACGGTTGAGACGACCACGCCATGCTCCTGCAGATGATCGCGTAATCTACCGATCAGCACGGCATCCTCCGAAAACTGCTCCATGAGCACGTGGCGAGCGCCTTCGAGCGCTGCTTTCACATCTGGCGCACCGGGATTCTCACCTTCCGGCGACGTAAACGCCGGCTTGAGAAATTGTGCCGCCTCCAGGTCCGGGTGCAGTGCCGGCTGCGACAGCAACCTCGCTGCGAGCACATCGAGGCATGCTTCCCGCGCGATCTGCGCTTTGGTGCGCCTTTTGGGCTTGTAGGGAAGGTACAGGTCTTCCAGGCGCTGCTTGGTCAGGGCGTCCTCTACTTCCGTCTTGAGTTGTGCGGTGAGCTTGCCCTGTTCCGCGATGCTTGCAAGGATGGTGACGCGGCGCTCTTCGAGATCCCGCAGGTAGGTCAGGCGCTCCTCGAGGGCGCGCAATTGCGTGTCGTCCAGACCGCCGGTGGCTTCCTTGCGATAACGCGCGATGAAGGGCACCGTTGCACCTCCGTCGAGCAATGCAATGGCGGCAGCGATCTGCTGCGGTCTGACGGAAAGTTCGGTGGCAATACGATGTTCGATCGAGGGCAGCATCAGGTCAGTTAGGTTCGATGTTGGGAATCAGGACGACCGGGCCGCATTCCACGGCGGAAAGCGGCCGCTTGCGATATTTTCATTCAGGGCAATGCAATATCGGGCAACGAGGCGGACCGTGTGTGCGGCAGTGGCCGGTTGTCTGCGGCGTGGTAAGTGAATACTGCCGCGAACTTGGTCAGGTCAGTGCGGTTGCGACCGGCCGCATGCAGCAACCGGCAATGGAAAAACAGCACGTCGCCCTCGTCCAGTTCGGCTGCCATTCTGTTTTTCAGTATCCGGTCGTTTTCATCGAGATCGGTGCGTAGAAACAAATCGGAGTCGTATTGGTCGCGGCGCAGCCCCAGCCGATGCGATCCCGGCACCAGCCACAGGCAACCGTTTTCCTCGTGCTCGGGGCCCAATGCCAGCCAGACCGAGACGAGTTCCGGCTTTTCGAATGACCAGTATCGAATGTCCTGGTGCCAGCCCGTGGCGCTGCTGAAAGCCGGATTCTTGGTCATGATGCAGTTATGGTGAGTCTGCGACAATTCCACGTCCGGCCCAAGCAACTGCCGCAAGCGCGCAGCGATTGTCGGCGACGTCGCCAATTCGCGGAACAACGGATCGCGCGCGCACGCTTGCAGCAGGCGGCGCACGGTCGTGCCGCCGGGCGCCTGCGTTGAGACGGGCGAACCTGGATACTTCACCTGCGCCTCGTACTCGAGGGGTGGCGTCTGAGCCGCAAGTTGCCGCCGCGCCAAGGCCTTCAGAGCTTCGCAGCGTTCACGGTCGACCAGGCCGCGCGCAATGACGAATCCATTGCGTTCGAAGGACTGCATTTCGGGAGGAGAGAAAACCGGCACGGATTGCGGCTACAGGACGAGTTACAGACGATCAATGTGCATTGTACGGGAACAGGACCGGATCCTGAGAACAGAAAAAGCGAGGACTGAGTGAGGAGGACTGAGGACTGAGTAAATGCCTTAAATCGTCGCGCTTTGTCCTGTTGCTCTTCACTCAATCTTCAGCCCTCATCACTCAGTCCTGCCCCTGGTCTAGCGGTGCGCTGCGTTGAACGCCTCCAGCGCGGCGCTTCCCGGACACAGTTCCGCTTCGCCCAAGCGGTTAAAGGGCGACTCGACGGTGCCGAGGTGCGTATGCAGGTCTTCGGGATCCGGGTCAACATGCAGCACGCCGGTCACGATCTCGCCAGCGGCACGGCGATCCTGCAGATAGCGCATCGCCGCGAGGCGGTCATGGACGTCGTACTCGGCTGCAAGTTTGCGCAACCTGAGCACCGATCCATCGTGCTGCGTGACTTGCTCGACCTCTCCGGGCTCGTACGCAGCGCTGATCGGTTCCCTCGGCAGGATGACATCGAGCTGGTTCACCGCCTCGTTGTGCTCGCGCACGTAGTCGAAACTCTTGGTCGAGCCGGCGTGATTGTTGAATGCCACACACGGTGATATGCAATCGATGAAAGCCGCGCCCCGATGCAGGATGGCGCCTTTGATCAGCGGCACCAGCTGCACCTTGTCCCCGGAAAAACTGCGCGCCACGTACGTCGCGCCAAGCTCGATGGCGAGCATCACCATGTCGATGGCGGCATCCGTATTGACCGATCCCTTCTTGCTTTTCGAGCCGCGATCGGACGTCGCGGAGAACTGGCCCTTGGTCAATCCATAGACGCCGTTATTCTCCACGAGGTAGACCATATTCACACCGCGCCGGATGCTGTGCGCGAACTGGCCCAACCCGATCGACGCGGAATCGCCGTCTCCCGACACGCCCAGATAGATCAGTTCTCGGTTGGCAAGACTGGCCCCGGTGAGCACCGAGGGCATGCGCCCGTGAACGCTGTTGAACCCGTGCGAACTGCTCAGGAAGTAGGTTGGCGTCTTCGACGAGCAGCCGATGCCGGAGAGCTTGGCAATGCGGTGTGGAGGCAGATCGAGTTCGAAGCAGGCCTGAATGATCGCGGCACTGATCGAGTCGTGGCCGCAGCCGGCGCAGAGCGTGGAAATCGCGCCCTCGTAATCGCGCCGCGTGAAGCCTAGCTTGTTGGCGGGCAGTCGGGGGTGGTGCAGTTTCGGCTTGGAAATATAGGTCATCGCAGGTCCTCGTTGCGAGCGCTCTCAGGGCAAGACCTTGCGCATGGGCGTCACTTTCAGTGCAGCAGCATCTTCGGCGATTTCGCGGACAATGAAACGGGCAGTGATGGGGGTGCCGTCGAAATGCAGCACGGGGGTCAGCTTCGCCGGGTCGATGCCGCATTCGTTGACCAGGAGCATGCGCAGTTGCGCATCCCGATTCTGCTCGACGACGAAAACGTGGTCGTGCTCCGCGATGAAATCCTCGACTTCGTCGTGGAACGGAAAGGCGCGCACCCGCATGGCATCGAAGTGCAGGCCGCGCTGCTCGAGTGTGTCGAGCGCTTCGTGCATCGCGGGGCTGGTCGAACCGTAATGGATCACGCCCAGGCGGCTCGCCTGCAAGGCAGGGCGCACGAGCGGCTTCGGAATGAGAGCCTTCGCGGTTTCGAACTTGCGCAGCAGCCGTTGCATGTTGTCCAGGTAATCCGGACCCGCTTCGCTGTATCGCGCATAGCGGTCCTTGGTGGTGCCGCGGGTGAAGTACGCGCCGCGCGACGGATGCGTGCCCGGATAGGTGCGATAGGCAATGCCGTCGCCGTCGATATCCAGGTAACGCCCAAACTCCTTGCCGGACTCCAGATCGTCGAACGTCGCCACCTTGCCGCGGTCGTAACGGCGGGCATCGTCCCAGGCGAGGGGCCGGCTCAGACGCTCGTTCATGCCGATGTCCAGATCGAGCAGCACGAATACCGGCGTCTGCAGGCGATCGGCGATGTCGAACGCATCGGCCGCAAAATCGAAACTTTCCGCCGGGTCCTCGGGAAACAGCAGTACATGCTTGGTATCGCCGTGCGAGGCATACGCGCACGCCAGCACATCGGCCTGCTGTGTGCGCGTGGGCATGCCGGTGGAGGGTCCGCCACGCTGCACGTCGAAAATCACCGCTGGAATCTCGGCAAAATAAGCCAGGCCGATAAATTCCTGCATCAGCGATATGCCTGGCCCGGACGTGCAGGTAAAGGCGCGCGCGCCGTTCCAGCTCGCGCCGATGACCATGCCGATCGATGCCAGTTCATCCTCCGCCTGGATCACGGCAAAGCGATTGTTTTCCGCAGCGTCCTTGCGATAGGTGCGGCAGTGGCGCACGAACGCTTCCGCGAGGCTCGACGAAGGCGTAATCGGATACCAGGCCGCGACCGTAGCGCCGCCGTAGACGCAACCGAGAGCCGCGGCGGTATTGCCATCTATGAAGATGCGGTTCTCCACGGCAGCGGCGCGGCGCACGCTCAAACCAATCGGGCACTCGAAATGGGCGCTGGCAAAATCGCGCCCGAGATGCAGCGCACGAATGTTCGGCACGATGAGTTTGTCCTTGCCGCGAAACTGCTCCGCGATCAGCTTCTCGATCTCCGCGATATCGATTTCCAGCAAGGCCGCCAGCGCGCCGACATAGACGATGTTGCGGAACAACTGGCGCTGGCGCGGGTCGGAATACTCCCGATTGCAGATCTCGGTCAGCGGTACGCCGATGACCCGCACGTCATCGCGAAACTTTGATTTGGGCAAGGGTTTGGTCGAATCGTAAAACAGATACCCGCCCGGTTCGATGCCCAGAAGATCCTTGTCCCACGTCTGCGGGTTCATCGCCACCATCAGATCGACGCCACCGCGCGCCCCGAGGTAACCCGCTTCCGAGACGCGCACCTCATACCACGTCGGCAGACCCTGGATGTTCGACGGAAAGATGTTGCGCGGACTGACAGGCACGCCCATTCGCAGTATGGACTTGGCGAACAGCTGGTTGGCCGAGGCCGACCCCGAGCCATTGACGTTGGCAAACTTGACGACGAAATCGTTTATTTTCGGCTGCGACATGCCGGACCCGCCTGCGTGACGTTCAGCAGAAACTTGCGCATATCCCACGCTCCCGTCGGGCAGCGCTCGGCGCACAACCCGCAGTGCAGGCAGACATCCTCGTCCTTGGCCATGATTCGGCCAGTCCTGAGCACCTCGGAAATGTACAGATCCTGCGAAAGATTCTCGGCTGGTGCGCTCAACCGGCCGCGCAACTGCTGCTCCTCGCCGTTGGCCGTAAAGGTGATGCAGTCCATCGGGCAGATGTCCACGCAGGCATCGCATTCGATGCACAGCGGTGGTGAAAACACCGTCTGGACGTCGCAGTTCAGGCAGCGCTGGGCTTCGGCGAAAGCCGTTTTCGCATCGAACCCCAGTTCGACCTCGACCTTGATGTTTTTCAGCGCAATGGCCTGGTCCTTCAGTGGCACTTTATGGCGAAGGTCCGCTGACACGTCGTTGTCGTAACTCCACTCGTGGATCCCCATCTTCTGGCTGGTCAGATTGACCAGAGGTCCGGGCCGCTGGCGCACGTCTTCGCCATGGCAGTACTTGTCGATGGATATCGCGGCGGCGTGGCCATGCGCGACCGCCCAGATGATGTTCTTCGGGCCAAAGGCGGCATCGCCTCCGAAAAACACTTCCGGCCGCGTCGACTGGAACGTGACTTGGTCTACGAGGGGCATGCCGGTCCGGTCGAACTCGATGCCGGCATCGCGCTCGATCCACGGAAACGAATTCTCCTGGCCGACTGCCACCAGCACATCGTCGCACTCGAAGAACTGTTCGGGTTCTCCCGACCCGACAAGCTGACGGCGGCCGTTGGCATCGAACACGGCTTTGACTTTCTCGAACGTCACGCCGGTCAGCTTGCCCTCGCGATGCTCGAAACTCTTGGGCACCAGAAAATTCAGGATCGGGATGCCCTCATGCATGGCGTCTTCTTTTTCCCAGGGGCTCGCCTTCATTTCGTCAAAGCCGCTGCGCACGATGACCTTGACGTCTTCCCCGCCCAGGCGCCGGGACGTCCGGCAGCAGTCCATCGCCGTGTTGCCTCCGCCGAGCACGATCACGCGCTTGCCGATGGTGTCGATGTGACCGAAGGACACGGAGGACAACCAGTCGATGCCGATGTGGATGTGCTTCGCGGCTTCCTTGCGCCCCGGCAGATGAAGATCGCGGCCGCGCGGTGCACCCGAGCCGACGAACACCGCGTCGAATCCCTCGGCGAGCAATTTCTTCATGCTGTCGATGTGCACGCCGCCGCGAAACTCGACACCGGTACCGAGCACGTAGCCGATTTCCTCGTCGATGATGCTCTCGGGGAGGCGAAAGCGCGGTATCTGGCTTCGAATCATGCCGCCGGCTTTCGGATCCCGGTCATACACGACGACTTCATATCCCAGCGGCGCCAGATCGCGTGCCACGGTCAATGCTGCGGGACCGGCGCCGACACAGGCCACGCGCTTGCCGTTCTTGCGGGAGGGGGCCGCAGGCAGTTGCGCGCGGATGTCTCCCTTGTTGTCCGCAGCCACGCGCTTCAGCCGGCAGATCGCAACAGGCTCGGGCTTGGCGTGATTATGTTCCTCGACCCTGCCGCGGCGACACGCCGGTTCGCACGGCCGATCGCAGGTGCGACCGAGAATGCCGGGGAAGACGTTGGATTTCCAATTGACGAGGTAAGCCTCGCCGTAACGTCCCGCAGCGATGAGCCTGATGTATTCCGGGACCGGTGTATGGGCAGGACAAGCCCACTGACAATCCACGACCTTGTGAAAATAGTCGGGTGCGGCGATATCGGTGGGTTTCAACAATGCTCCTCCGGGCCGGGCGCCTCGCTTTTCATTCTTGTCTACCGCTCGCACGGGACTATGGGTTCACCGGTTCGAGCGGGTAACGGCGGCGCAAGTGGCGCGTAGTGTAACGCTTTGTTACCCGGGCGTTAACCCCGTTCTAGTCGAGTACGTGCGAGACCAGTCCATCGGCCAGTTTTGGCTCGAACCAGGTTGACTTCGGCGGCATGACCTCGCCCACATCTGCCACGGCCATGAGATCTTCCATTCGGGTGGGAAACATCGAGAATGCCGCCGCCATGGCACCGCTGTCCACGCGTTTTTCCAGTTCCGCAACGCCGCGAATGCCACCAATGAAATCGATGCGTTTGTCGCGGCGCGGATCGGTGATGCCGAGCACCGGCCCCAGCAGCCGATCCGCCAGCAGGCTGACATCGAGTCTTTCGACCGGGTCATGGGTCGGCACGACCGACGCATGGACATTGAGGCGATACCACTGCCCGGGCAAATACAGGCCGAACTCGCCCGGCTTGCCGGGCGTGACCGCGCCCGAACTTGCATGCAATGCGAAGCTTTGACCTATTTTGGAGAGAAACTCCTGCCGGCTCAATCCGTGAAGATCGCTGACCACACGGTTGTAGGGCAGGATGCGCATTTGATGCTGCGCAAAGGCCACTGCCAGAAACCAGTTGTAGCTCGCGCCGGGATCCGGTTGCGGATGAACCGCTCGCCTTGCCGCGGCGACCCGCGAGGCGGCTGCCGAGCGATGGTGGCCATCGGCGATATACAGCGCCGGCATTGCATCGAATGCGCACTTCAGCGTGTCGATCGAGGTGGCGTCCGTGATGCGCCACACGGTGTGCCGAACGCCGGTGTCGGCCGTGACATCGGCGAGCGCCTCGCCGGCGGCAGCATGGGCCAACAGTGCATCCACCTGCGGCGCGTCGGGGTAGGCCAGCAGAACGGGGCCGGTCTGCGCATTGAGCGCCTCGATTTGACGCACGCGGTCGTCCTCCTTGTCCGGTCGCGTGAATTCGTGTTTACGAATCCGGTTCCTGTCGTATTCGGCCACGGATGCCGCCATCACGAGGCCGATTTGAACGTGCGCATCCATGATCAGGCGGTAGGCGTAAAAGCACGGTTGCCGATCGCGCTCGAGCAGCTTTTGCGCAAGCATGCGCTGCAGATTCTGCGCGGCCTTCGCGTACACCTGCGGCGCGTGGGGATCGGTACCAGGCGGCAGGTCGATTTCCGGTTTGGAAATATGCAGAAAACTCCACGGTTTTCCTGCGGCGTGCTCGCGGGCCTCTTCCGTGGACAGCACGTCGTAGGGGGGCGCGGCGATCTCGGCGGCGCGCCCTTGGGCGGGACGCAAACCGGCGAACGGGCGAATCAAATGCAACGGGTTCTCCTTGGAAAAGACGGCTCGAGCGGCGCCGGCGGTCTTGCGATGCTACGTGCTGCGAACTGCAGAGCCCGCTTCAGCCGTGCTTGAACACGATCGTCTTGGTATGCGAAAACTCGCGCAGGGCTTCCAGGCCTTTTTCGCGGCCGTGCCCGCTTTTCTTGACGCCGCCGAACGGCAATTCGATGCCGCCACCAGCGCCGTAGCCGTTAACGTACACCTGGCCGCAGCGCATCTTCCTTGCCACGCGCATCTGCCTCGCGCCATCGCGCGTCCAGATCCCCGCTACCAGGCCGAACTCGGTCGCATTGGCCAGTTTCACGGCATCTGCCTCGTCCTCGAACGCAATGATCGACAGCACGGGACCGAATACTTCCTCGCAGGCCAGCGAATTGGTGCGCGGCACCGGACCGAACAACACCGGCTTGAGGTAAAAGCCTCCCGAGGGCAGCCCGTCGACGAGTTGGGCCTCGGCAAGCACCGGAATGCCTTCCTGCCTGGCGCGCGAGATGAAGCCCTGCACACGATCCCGCTGGTTGCCTGAAATCAGCGGTCCGCAATCCAGATCCATGGAGTGGCTGCCGACGCGCAACAGTTTGAAACGCGCCGCCACCAGCGCGACGAACTCGTCATAGATCGATTTTTGCACCAGCACTCGGCTGCCGGCCGAGCAGGTTTGGCCGCCGTTTTGCACGATCGCATTGACCACGACCGGAACGGCGGCATCGAAATCGGCGTCCTCGAACACGATTTGCGGGGATTTTCCACCGAGTTCCAGCGTACAGCCGATGTGGTTTTCGGCGGCGGCCTTCTGCACCAGCGTGCCGACTTCCGGCGAGCCGGTGAAGGACAGAAAATCGATGCCGGGATGATGGATCAGAGCGGCGCCTGCTTCTTCGCCGATGCCCGTGACGACGTTCAATGCACCAGGAGGAAAACCCACGTCCTGAGCAAGTTGCGCAATGCGTAGCGGTGCCACGCAAGCGTCCTCGGCCGGCTTGAGGACTACCGCGTTGCCCACTGCCAGCGCCGGAGCCAGGCTGCGGCCGAACATCTGAGCCGGATAGTTCCACGGAATGATGTGGCCGGTTACCCCTTTGGGTTCGCGCAGAATCGTCACCAGATAACCGTCCAGGAAAGGCACGGTATCGCCATGGAATTTATCGGCGGCGCCGCCATAGAACTCGAAATATCGTGCAGTCGCAGTGATGTCGGCACGCGCCTGCTTCATTGGTTTTCCGCAATCCCGCGCTTCGAGCAGGGAAAGTTCCTCTTGACGGGCAAGGATGGCTTCGCCGAGTTTCACCATGAGACGGCCGCGCTCCACGGCCGTCATCTTGCCCCAGGCACCTTCCTCGAAAGCATGGCGCGCGGCGTTGACCGCCAGATCGATATCCGCCTGGGTACCGCGCGCGATGCTTGCGAAGATTCGCCCGTCGCTCGGACTGACCATGTTCAATGTCCGGCCATCGGCAGCGGCCTGCCACTTGCCGTCGATCAGGTTCTGGTAAGTGGTGCTGCTCTCGAGGGCCGGCTTTTCGGCAATCTGGTTCATCCGAGAATTCCTGAATTATTGTTTGAGGGGCAACAGCGTCAACTCCACGCGCCGGTTCGCCTGGCGTCCCGCTTCGCTGGTATTGTCCGCGACCGGGTGGCTCTCGCCTGCGCCAATACTCATCGTACGCTCGCTTTTTACGCCTTTGCCGGTTAGATACGCAGTAACCGTCTGCGCGCGTCGCTCGGAAAGCCCCTGGTTGTACTGTTCAGGGCCGACGCTATCGGTATGGCCCGCAACCTCGACGATGGTTTTCTCGTATTTCTTCAGCACCATTGCCACGCCGTCCAGCACTTTCGGGAACGACGGGCTCAATTCGGCACTGCCGGAATTGAACGTGATATTACCTGGCATGTTGAGCGTGAGGTTGTCGCCCTGGCGCACGACCGAGACTCCTGTGCCCGCCATTTGCTTGCGCAGGTCGTTTTCCTGCTTGTCCATATAGGCTCCGATCCCGGCACCGGCCAAACCGCCGATACCGGCGCCGATCATCGCGCGTTTGCGGCGCTCGCGCGCATCGCTTCCACTGATGGCACCGACCACGGCGCCGGCGGCCGCACCGATGGCGGCACCCTTGCTGGTCGAGTTGACTTTCTTTTCGCCCGTAAACGGGTCTGTGGTCTGACAAGCGCTCAATCCAGCGATAGATATTGCAAGAACCAAAACAATAGCGGGCCGATACAGCGACGACTGTTTCATTTGGATTCCTTGATTGCGGTTGGGTAAAAGAGAAAGCGAGATGGGCACCGGCTCGCCGTGCGTGGGCGCAGCCGGTGCCATGGGCGCAATTCTATCAATACCGGGCGCGCTCGCCGGGTGCGACTGTGTCGGGAAACAGCGACAGTGCAGTTCCATGACGCCGCCGCCGTGCCCGGGAATCCCCCACAGACCCGGCTCCGACTGAAGCGCTAGGGCCGGATGTACACGTAGCCTTCCTTCGCCTGCAGACGCGCGATTTCAGCAACGCCCGAAGGGACCGTGGTGATTTTTTCGATGAGGTCCTGTTGCGTCAGTTTCAGTGCCTTGACGCTGTTCATGCAAATGCGAAAGTCCACGCCCTTCGCGTTTAATTGCTCCACCCAGTCCGCATACGGACGGCCCCCCAGATCCTGGGCGCCAAACGTAAACGCGCGCACGCCGGTGGACAGGGCCACGACAACAATCTTTGCTTTGGGATCTTCGGCCAGATGATTGCTTACATTGTTCATCGCCAGTGTCGCCAGACGGTCGTCCGGTAGGTGATAAACCGTTTTGATCGCCTCATCCGCGCGCGCCGATACGCTCAACGCGAAAAACGCGCCGGCCAGCAAACTGAATAGCCTGAAAGTTTCGATTCTCATGATGACGTCTCCTGTCGTAGAGCGGCTACAGCATGCCCAGTCGGGCCAGGTCGGCGCGTAGCTGCTGTGGATTGCTGAAATGCAATGCATGCATGCCGGCAAGTCGGCCGGCCTCGACGTTGTGCGGACTGTCGTCGATAAACACCGTACGGCCCGGGTCGAGCCGGCAGCGTTCGATGGCGAGCGCGAATATGCGCGGGTCGGGCTTGGCCAGCCCGACTTCTCCAGATACCACGATACTCTCAAACCACTGCAGGAATGCGAAGCGGCGACGGGCGATCGGGAAAGTTTCCGCCGACCAGTTGGTCAATGCATGCAGCCGATACCCCCTGAGACGCAATTCATCGAGAAGTTCCACGCTGCCGGAGATCTCGTCGCGCAGCATTCGCTCCCAACCATCGCGCCACAACGCGATCAGTTCGGCGTGGTCCGGGTGCAAGGCCGTTCGTTCGGCGACCGCCTGATCGAAACTCTTGCCGGCGTCGATTTCGTGATTCCAGGCCGGCGCGGCGATCTGCGTCAGAAAATGCTCCATCGCCTCGTCGTCGCCGCGAAAGTACTCCCGATAAAGGTAGCGCGGATTCCAGTCTATCAGCACAGCGCCCAGATCGAACAACACCGTATCCATTCAGCGTTTTTTCTTTCTCCAGGCTTCGTAGTCAGCGCGCATCGCCTCGTCGGGCGGATACGTGCCCGCGATCGGCGCGCCGGCCTGCACTTTCTCGAGCACCCAGGCCTCCAGCTCTTCCACCTCCAAGCCGCTTTGCGCGATCTGCCCCGCGACATGGCGGGGCACGCAAACCACACCTTCCTCGTCGCCGACCATGATGTCTCCCGGCATGATCAGCACCTCGGCGCACCCCACCGGCACGTTGATATCGACCGCCAGATGCCGGTGAATGTGGGCCGATGCGGCCATGCTTTTCGCGAACACCGGAAAGCCCAACCGCTGGATCGAAGCGTAGTCGCGCATGGCGCCGTCGGTCACAGCACCCGCCGCCCCGCGCGCCTGCAGGCGAGACATCAGAATCTCCCCGCCGGCTGCCACGGTATCGATGTTGCGGCAATCGAATACCAGCACCTGTCCTGGCTGGATTTCATCGATCGCCTTGCGCTGCGCATAGCCGGGCTTGCCGATGGCTTCGAACGTCGCAAGGTCTTCGCGTGCAGGCACGAAACGCACGGTGACCGCTTCGCCCGCCATGCGCAGCGCCGGGTTCAGCGGTTTGACGCCAGTGAGGTAAGTATTGCGGAATCCGAGCTTGAACAGCTGCGAAGTCAGGGTCGCGGTGGAAATGCGCTTCAACTGCTCGAGTATCAGCGGCGCCACGGGCGTCGGGTTCATGGACCGTTCCTGCACTTGATGAAAGGAATCTTATCGTAACCTACCCCCGGGTCTTTGCCGCCGCCGCGCCGCGTGCGCCTATCCTACGGCGCCACAGCCCCCCGCGCCACGCGCACCAATTGGCAGCCGCAGGGCGTTGCTTGGCAGTAACTTCGGGGGAAGATGCAACCCTGCTAAGCCGGCGCTAAATCGGGGTGCGGATCTGGTGCGTGAGATCCGTTTGCGCACGACCAGGTGTTGGTTGACGGAGAAAACGTCTTGTGACAATCACCAGACTTGCGGCCGCTTTCGCAGCCTGACCGGCCACCGGACCAGCGAACCGGCCCGGTTTGCCAAAACAATGCCAGACTTATTTCAGATGCCCGGCGACGAGCTTCGTCATCTCGAACATTGAAACGGTCTTCTTGCCACCGAAAACGTCTTTGAGCTTGTCGTCGGCATTGATGTTGCGGCGGTTCTTGCTGTCCTGCAGGTCGTTCTTTTTGATGTAGGCCCACAATTTCTTGGTCACTTCGGTACGCGGCAGCGGCGCGCTGCCGATTACGGCGGCGAGAGATGCGCTGGGCGTCATCGCCTTCATGAAAGCGGCATTCGGCTTGCGTTTCGCGCCGGTTGCCTTCTTTTTGGGAGCGGCTTTCTTCGCGGGCTTTTTTGCAGCAGCCTTCTTCGCGGGTTTCTTCGCAGCAGCCTTCTTCGGTGCGGCTTTCTTCACGGTTTTCTTTGCAGGTTTCTTCGCAGCGGTCTTTTTCTTTGCGGCCATCGTGGTGCCTCCAATTTGAGTTTGCTTGACACTGACATTTGCGCTGCCTTGCCAGAAGCAAAGGCACGGCGTGCAGAGAATGCCGAGAGGAGAGTGTGTTGTCAATCGAAGAATGCACGTTTTTCATAGGAGAGCCGGGCGCAATTGCGAAATGCGCAACACAGTTTGTCCCCACCAATTGGGATTCCAGACGGCCCGCTCGCGGGTGAATCGCTCGCCCGATGACGCGGGATGCCGCGCCCGGCCGGCATCCCGCTGTATTCCAGCTGCATACGGGGTTTCAGGATTTGCGGGTGTGGTGTGTTCGCCGCCGCGTACGTGGCGGGGCGCGACGCGGTAAAAGCACCCCTGCCGGTCTTGCCGCCAGACGCAGCCGATCATCGGCGCGTATGCATGGTGATCGAGGAGCAGTGCGCGCTGCGCAAGGCGTCTACGCGACCAGTCTTCGAACTCGATCGGCCGCGGCGTTCACCGCATAACGTCGCCCGCTGACGACAATGTCATCGACCGGCTCGTCGCGCTTGCGGCGTTTACTCGGGATAAGGGCCGCGGCTGTCCGTCCCGCGCACGCCGCGCGCGCACGATGCTGCCCGGGATACTACTGGCTTACCGGGGGGTCCAGCGGGACGGGATCCGGCGGCGTCGAGGTGGAAGGCTCTGGCTTGACTGACTGCTGCGACACGTTCTGCTTGATCGCCCGAATGCGCGTATCGAGATCGAGATAGAACTTCCTGAGCTGTGCGGCCGAATCCGACTGGGCTTTCTGCAACTCCTCGACCAGGCCGCGCAAGGCAGCGGTGGTACGGCGCGAATCTTCGAGTTCCCGCATCATCTGCAACAAGCCTTCCGAACTGATCACGGAGCGCGTATCGGCGACCTGCTTGCCCAATGCGGAAAGTTGCCGAGCCAAACCCTCGTCGCTGTCCTGACCTGCTTTGGCCCTCGCCTCCATCGCGGCACCCTGTTGGACCACCTTCTCCGAGACTTCCTGCAAGCCGGTTTCCACCGCCCCCAGACGCCGCAGTATTTCGCTCAAGGCGGCGGCCCCCTGTTCCGAAACGCGCTGGTGGGTCTGCAAGCGCGATTCGAGTTCAGCGCCCTTGCGCCGCAGTTCCGCGAACTTCGCGCCGTTCTCATCGAGCTGGCGGCGCTGCTCTTCCCGAGCGGCAACCAGGTTGTTGAGGAACTGTTTGGACGTCGACAGGGCGCTGTCCGCCTGCACTTTGGCGGCCTCCGAGCGCGTGCGGGCGTCCGTTGCCGCGACTTCCGCCGCCCGCATCGAATCCTGCGTGCGCTTGAGGTCCGCGCGCGCTTTCGCGAGTTCCTCGCGCACCCCCTCGATCGCCGCGGTGTTGTTTTCGACTTCCGAACGCATGGCCTTTACGGCGTAGCCCTGCTCGGCGGACTGCGCTTCGGTTTGCCGCAACTGATCGGGGGTCGCGCAGCCGGAAATAGCCAACACCACCAGCGTAGGGAGAATTGAGTGCTTCATGCGTCGGACTCAGTAAACGATATCGACGCGACGGTTCTTGCTATAGCTTTCCTCATCCTTGCCCGTTGCGATGGGTTTTTCCGAACCGAAACTTACCGTTCGGATCTGCCTGCCATCGGCACCGCCCAGCTCCAGCGCACGCTTGACTGCCTGGGCGCGCCGCGCCCCCAACGCGAGGTTATATTCGCGGCTTCCTCGTTCGTCGCAATTGCCCTGGACTTCGATCTTCACATCCGGATGCTCTTTCAGATAGGCGGCATGTTCCAGCAGCATTCCGTCATATTTGGCGGGAATACTGGACTTGTCGTAATCGAAATAGACGCTGCGCTCGATGGTGCCCGGCGCGGCAGCCTGATCCCCGGCGGACTCCTCGCTTGCGGCTGAAGGCGGAAACACGGCCGCGGCCTCATCCCGCGCCGGTGCCGCCGAACTGGACGATCCTGCTTGCGGCGCCGCGGCTTGCGAAGGCTGCGACGTGGTCCCTGCCGGTTGTTCCTGAGCCGCTACCGGCGGCTGTGCGCGCTCTTGCTCTTGCTCTTGCTCTCGCGCTTGCTGTTCCATTCGTGCCGCCTCGGCGCGCTGGGCTTGCCGCAGCCTTTCGATCTCGGCTTCCTGTTCGGCGAGCCGACGCCTGGTTTCGGCATCGTCGTCGACCGGTGCTGCCGCTGCGGCCGGCGCGGCATCCATGCGCTCATCGGGCGGCTCGGTCGTTTCAAGGGGCTTGCCGGTTTTGACAGGTTCGCGAGTGATGGAATCCTCGACGGGTGCACCGGCCGTCACGGCTGGTTCAGCGGTCATGCCCGTTTCCGATTCAGGGCCCGGCGCGGGTTGCGAGCGCGGAGCGCTTTCCTGCTGCGATGTTCTGCCCCGTTCGTCGATGGGCGCGGCGGTCCGCTGTTCTCCGGGGCCGCTGCTGCTCCGTTGCGTCGAGGCGCAAGCGGCGAGCATGGCACAAACCAGGATCACGGAAAAATTCCCAGCCGTCCGATACGTGAAAAATTTCATCATTTTTGTATTCCCCTACAGGTGGTCGCGGTCGCGATGTGCGACATGTTAAGCGTACGCATTGTGACAAATTGCCGGGTTTGTGACATCCAGGAGGGACGTCGGGTTCAATCCACCCTGAACCATGGCGCAGATAGCGGTCCCCTGTCAACGTTCGTTGGTCATCGTAGCTCTGCCAATGCGGCTTCGCCAGAGGGATCTTTCATTCCGCAGCCCCTGTATAGACCACGGCGTCGAGCGCCACGCAGCCTTCGCCGGTGGCGCCGACGAGCACCGGGTTCAAATCGAGGTTCACCACCCCGGCTCGCGTATCGAGCATCAATCTGCCCACGGCAAGCGCCGCTTCGATGAAGGCCTCCTCGTCGAGCGCCGGCTCTCCACGCACGCCGCTCATCAGCGGCGCGATGCGAAGACGCGCCAGCGCCTGTTTGACTTCGGCGGCGGAAAACGGGCAGATCAGGAGCTGCACGTCCGGCATGACTTCCACATACTTCCCGCCGTCGCCCACCAGCACGATGGGCCCGAATACCGGATCGACGCGCGCCCCGATCATGAGTTCGCGACGGCCCCTGGCCATTTGCGCGACGATCGCACCATCGAACCGCGCGCCATGCTTGGCAAGCGCCTGTTGCATCTGCGCGAACGCTGTCCGGACTGCCGCTTCCCCATTCAAACCCAGCCTCACGAGACCAAGTTCGCTCTTGTGAGCAACGTCGGCGGAGCATCCTTTGACCACGACCGAGCCCCCCATCTCACCAAACGCTGCCGCAGCCGAATCTGCGTCCAGGCACAAACGGTGTCTGACGACCGGCACGCCGGCCGCGGCCAGCAGTTTCAGACTTTCCGCCTCGTTGAGCATCACGGAAGAGGTCGTGGCAGGCGCCGGAGCGCGACCGCTGGGCACGGGCCTTTGCCGGGCAGCCTGCATGAGTTCCACATGCGACAGGAACTGATTAAGGGCGGCCACCGCCTCGCACTCGGTCGCAAACACCGGGAGATTGTGTGCCTTGAAGCGTGCTGCAATGTTGGGTTGCGGAATCGCCGCGACCAGCGGTTTGCCCGTCGCAGCCGCGAACTCCGCTGAATCGCGCGCGAAGCCTTCGACGTCGTAGCCCTTTCCCGCAACCGGGATTCCGATCAGGAACGCGTCTGCAGCGGCGTCTTGCGCCAGCACCGGCAGGATATGCGAGAAAAGCGCGCTGTTGGTCAGGAGCGCCGCCGTAATGTCGATGGGGTTTGTGGTCGTGGCGAACCCCGGGAGGATCTTGCCCAACTCGTCGCGTGTGCCTTGTGCGAGCCTCGCCAGAGGCATTCCCACGCTGCTGGCGGCATCGGCGGACATGACGCACACCGCGCCGGAATTGCTGATCGACACCAGCCGCCGGCCTTTGGGCTTCCAACCCTTGAGATACATTTCCGCACTGGCGACGAGCTCCGCCGTGTCGCGCGCGCGCCAGATGCCATGGCGTGCGAGGAAAGCATCGACCGTGCGGTCCTCGTTGGCCAGCGCGCCTGTATGCGATTTCGCCGCTTCCTGACCGGCCGCGGTGCGACCGGACTTCAACGCAATGACCGGCAGATTGCGGCTGTGCGCGATTCGCGCGGTTTCGGCCAGAAAAAACGGATCGCTGATGCTTTCCAGGTACAGCAGCAACAATTTCAGCTCCGGGTCCTCCGCCACGACCGATGCAAGTTCAGCAACGCTGACATCAGCATCGTTGCCGGTGGCATGAGAGTGCCGCACGCCCAGACCGCGCGCGCGCAGCAGGCCATAAGGCACCACGCTCATGGCGCCAGACTGACTGACCACTGCAATCGGGCCGTCCAGCGGCGGCGACTCGATATACATGGTGGAAAACGAGAGGATTGCGCCAGTGCCGAAATTCGCCAGTCCCTGGGAATTCGGCCCGACCATGCGCATGCCGCCCGCGTGCGCGGCATCACGCATGCGCTTCTCCTTGACCTTCCCAGCTACCGGGTCGGACTCGCCAAACCCCGACGTCATCACCACCGCGGTTCTTACGCCGCGCTGCGCACACTGCTCCACCGCGTCGATCGCGGCATCCCCCGCAAGTGCGACGATCGCTGCCTCGGGTGCGTCGGGCACTTCAGCCAAAGACGGAAATGCCTTGAATCCCTGGATCTCGCTGCGCTTCGGGTTGATCGGATAAACCTTGCCCTGATAGCCGTGGCGGGCCAGATAAAGCAGCGGCCGGCCGCCGATCTTGTTTTCGTTCTCCGACGCGCCTATGACGGCGATCGACCGTGGATTCAATACCGTGCGCAACGATTCACGCAGTACGTCGTTCATTTGACAGCTCCCAATGTGATTTCAACCCGACGCACAGGCGCAAGGATTTTTCTGACGGCCATTGACAGCAAGCAGCGCTCGCCGGGAAAATTTTCGCGCGGCCTTCTGAATCCGGGCCTTCGACCGGATCTCAGGCTCTGTCAAAAAACGGGATCTTTCTGCCCGCAAGCTGAATAAAACGCGCGCGCACCGGCTCGCCGATCTGCAGATCGGATGCGCCGTGCCCCATCAGCCGGAAACCTTCGTCGGCGTCCACCAGCACGATCAGATAGGGCGCGTGGGCCCGCATCTCTTCCGTCGGCGCACGGGCAACCAGCGTGCGGGCATGCACGGTTCCGCGGCCGGAGGCCTGCCGCGGCTCGTGCGCAGACGCGCCGCATGCGGGGCAAAAACTGCGCTGGAAATACCAGATCGCTCGGCAACTCCCACACACTTGATAGGCGATTGCATCGCCACCGCGTGTCCAGTCGAGCACGGTCATGCGTTTGCCTCTTTTGCTCCGCGGGTCCTGAACCCGACTGCGCGTCGGCAGCCAGCGTCATTCGCGCGCGGTCGCATCCCGCAAGCGGGCCCCTGCTTCCTGCTCATGCCGCTGCCTCCAGTACCGTAATGGGAGGTGTCCTCGACTGCGCGTCGGCAGCCAGCGGCATTCGCGGGCGGTCGCATCCCGCAAGCGGGCCCCTGCTTCCTGCTCATGCCGCTGCCTCCATGACCAATCGGGTTAGGCTGAGAACGG
>CBDDRM010000201.1:0-70985 GCA_965233135.1 uncultured bacterium
TCCGGCTATCCGGCCCTTCCTGGAGGGCGGCAAACGTATTTCCTATGGCGCGCGCGCGATCACGGCAGGCGGCCTGCAGTCGCTTCCCAAGTTGATTTTCCCCGGCGGGGGTCTGCTCGGCGACAACGCCGGGTTTCTGAATGCGTCGCGCATCAAGGGCAGCCATGCGGCCATCAAGTCCGGCATGCTCGCCGCGCAAGCCGCCATCGATGCCCTGGCCGCGGGCCGCAGCGGCGACGAATTGACGGCTTACCCTGAACAGTTTCGTGCAAGCTGGCTGCACGAGGAATTGCATCGTGCGCGAAACTTCAAGCCGTGGATGTCGAAGGGCCTGTACACGGGCACCGCCATGGTCGGCATCGATCAGATCGTCTTCGGCGGCAAGGCGCCGTGGACATTGCATCATCGGCACGCCGATCACGAAACCTTGCAGGAGAAAGACAAAGTCGCGCCGATCGCGTACCCGAAACCAGACGGCGTGATCACGTTTGACCGATTGTCGTCCGTGTTCATATCCAACACCAACCACAGCGAAAACCAGCCGGCCCATCTGACGCTCAAAGACGCGGCCGTGCCGGTCAAGGTCAACCTGGCACGCTACGATGCGCCGGAACAGCGTTACTGTCCTGCAGGCGTTTACGAGATCGTCCAGGAAACTGCAGGACCGCGGTTGCAGATCAATGCGCAGAATTGCGTGCACTGCAAGACTTGCGACATCAAGGATCCGACCCAGAACATCGTCTGGGTCGCCCCGGAAGGTGGCGGCGGCCCAAATTATCCCAATATGTAATCTGCGGCGGATTGCCGACTCAGGTCAAGGCTTGTGCTTTGCCGATTCCAGAAACGTGCTGAGCAGATCCATCGGCACCGGAAACACGATGGTCGAACTCTTGTCGCCGGCGATGTTGGACAAAGTCTGCAGGTAACGCAGCTGCATTGCCTCGGGCGCGTGCGCCAGCATCTGCGCGGCCTGCAACAATTTTTCCGACGCCTGCAGTTCGCCTTCGGCATGGATGATCTTGGCGCGCCGCTCGCGTTCCGCTTCGGCCTGGCGCGCAATGGCACGGATCATGGTTTCGTTGATGTCCACGTGCTTGATCTCGACCATCGCGACCTTGATACCCCAGGCATCGGTCTGCGCGTCCAGCGCTTTCTGGATGTCGAGATTAAGCTTCTCGCGCTCGGCCAGCATTTCATCGAGTTCGTGTTTGCCGAGCACTGCACGCAAGGTCGTCTGCGCCAGCTGGCTGGTTGCAACCAGGAAGTTCTCCACCTGGATGATCGCGTTTTGCGGATCCACGACGCGGAAATACACCACCGCGTTGACTTTCACGGAAACGTTATCCCGGGAAATGACGTCCTGGCTGGGCACATCCATCGTCACCGTGCGCAAATCCACACGCACCATTTGCTGAATGCCTGGAATGATGATGACCAGACCCGGACCCTTTACCGACCAGAACCGGCCGAGCTGGAACACGACGCCGCGCTCGTACTCGCGCAGCACCTTCAACGCCGAGAACAGCAGCAATCCGATAACAACCAGCAGCGTAATACCGAAATATCCGCCCATGATTATTCCCCCTCTTTGGCAGGACCATCTGGCACAACTTCGAGCGCCAGACCGTCGATGGACGTGACGCGAACTTTCTGACCGCGGCGCAGTGGAATGGCGGACCGTATCTTCCAGGTCTCGCTGTGGATACGCGCCCAGCCTTCGTTTGAGAAATCCTCGATGACTTCACCGCCAGCCCCCAGCATCTCCTCATGACCGCTGACCACCGGGCGCTTGCGTGCCTGTATCGCCATGCCTAGAACGAGCAGAATAAACAAAACGCTCACTAGCGCGATGGCCGCGATCAATGGCCACGGCAGGATGAAGCCGGGAACGTCAGTATCGATCATCATCAGCGAACCCATTATGAATGCAACGATGCCGCCGATCCCGAGCGAGCCGTACGCGGGCACGAACGCCTCCGCGATCATGAACCCGAGACCGAGGATAAGCAACGCCACGCCCACATAGTTCACCGGCAACATCTGCAACGCATACATTGCGATCAGCAGACTGATCGCGCCTGCGACCCCCGGCAGGAAAAAGCCCGGATTGTAGAACTCGAACAGCAATCCATAAATTCCGACCAGCAGCAGGATATACGCAATACTCGGATTGGTAATGACGGCAAGGAAGCGGCTGCGCCAGTCGGGTTGCGTTAAAGTGGCCTCGATCCCCTTGGTCCGCAACACATGATCCTGTCCCGCGATGGAGATCTTGCGTCCGTCGACCTTGGCCAAAAGCTCGGGGAGATCCGCAGCGATCAGATCGATCACGTTGCGCTTCAATGCCTCGGATGAGGACAGGCTCACCGCTTCGCGCACGGCTTTCTCGGCCCATTCGGCATTGCGCCCACGCAGTTGCGCCAGACCGCGAATGTAGGCCGCGGCGTCGAAGACCGCCTTGCGCCGTGACGCATCGCCCATCCAGTCCTTCTCGGCATCCTTGGTCTGATCGACCTTCTTGCCGTTTTTGCGCTCCGGCTCCGACTCCGGGCGCTGCGGTTGTGGCGAACCCGGCATGCCACCGATGGAAATGGGCGTAGCCGCACCGAGATTCGTAGCCGGAGCCATCGCGGCTAGATGACTGGCGTACAGAATATAGGTGCCGGCGCTGGCGGCACGCGCACCGCTCGGCGCAACAAAGGTCGCGACAGGAACGGGTGACGTGAGAATATCCTGGATGATCGAGCGCATCGAAGTATCGAGCCCGCCCGGCGTATCCATCTCGAGCACCACGAGTTGTGCTTGTTGCTCGCGGGCGCGCTCGAAATTTCGGTGCACATAATCCGCGGTCGCGGGGCCGATTGCGCCCTTGAGCGACAACACGATCACCGGGCCCTCCGCTCCAGGTATCGGGGCCGCATGCAACATGCAGCACAGGGCGACGATCAGAATTCTCATGGGTCGACAGTTCCGTCCTCCCATGGACACTATAACGCTATCCTCCTGCGAGGGGAAATGCAGGCAATCAGCATTGCGCCGCTTCGCTACTTCTGGCGCAACCAGGTCTGGGAGCGGCCGATCAGCGAGATGCCGATGAAACCGCGCACAGTAAGACTCTTGCCGTCCGGCGAGAGCGTCATCTTGCAGCGATAAATCTTGCCGTTCTTGGGATCGAGAATTTCTCCTCCGGACCAGTTCTCGCCATCTTTTTTCATGCCCCACAGAATCGTCATGCCGATAATGGGCTTGTCTTTGCGATCGCCTTTACACTCCTTGCACAGATGCGCGGGATCATCATCAGGCTGATCGAACAGCTGCTCCACGACACCGGTGAGTTGCCCATTGTTCTCCGTGATCTGAATCACGGAGCGCTCTTTCTTGGTCTTGTCATCGATGGTGAGCCAGGTGCCAACCGGGGAATCGGCCGCGCCGTACGATTGCGCCGATGCGATCATCAGTACTGCAACGATGGTCCAGCTCTTCATTGCGTTCATTTTGTCCTCCTCTTGGACGCGTTGGACGGCGAAGTTTGCAGAACGGCTGGCTGCGCGACCCGCAACCGCTCGATGGCTTTCCAGTTCCACTCGATACCCAGGCCGGGTGTGTCGTAAGGGTAGGCGAAGCCCTCCTCGATTCTCAGTTCATTTTTCATGATGACGCCAAGTTGCGGGATGTTTTCGATCCAGGTGCAGTTGGGTACCGCAGCACACAAGCCGATATGCAATTCCATCAGGTAATGCGGACAGATCGGCATATTGAACGATTCGCCGATATGCGCGGTCTTCAGCCACGGCGTGACGCCTCCGATGCGGGCAACGTCGGTCTGGATAATCGAGCAGGCCCCCTGCTGCATGTATTCGCGAAAGTGGCTGATAGAGTAGATCGACTCGCCGACGGCAATCGGCAGGCTGGTCGATTGGCACAGCCTGACATGGCCATTCAGATCTTCCGCCGGCAGCGGCTCTTCGAACCAGGCCAGATCGAACTGCTCGAAGTGACGAGCGCGCCGGATGGCCTCCGCTACGGTGAATCCTTGATTGGCGTCGACCATGAGTTCCATGTCCGCGCCAATGGCCTCGCGTACGGCGGCAAGCCGCTGGATGTCTTCGGTGACGTGCGGTTTTCCCACCTTGACCTTCACTCCACGAAAACCGCGCGCTTTGTTGGCTAACGCGTTCTCGACGACCTGCTGCACTGGAAAATGCAGCCACCCGCCTTCGGTGTCGTAAATCGGAATCCGTTGTTGTGCGCCACCGGCGAGGACGTGCAGTGGCAATCCCGCCTTGCGCCCGCGCATATCCCACAACGCAGTATCGATCGCACACAGCGCAAGGCTGGTGATCGCACCGACGGCTGTGGCGTGCGTGTGGAAATACAAATCCCTCCAGATCTGTTCGATCATTGCCGGATCTCGGCCCAGCAACTGTGGGCCGAGGTGATCCCGGATGAGCGCCACGACCGAGGAACCGCCGGTGCCAATGGTATAGGAGTAGCCCGTGCCTTCCGCGCCGTCGTCGGCGTACAGGCGCACCATCGGCGTTTCCTGAGTGTGAAAAGACTGGATCGCATCGCCGCGCTTCACCTGCGGCCGCAGGTCGACCTGGAAAACTTCGACCCGGATGATCTTGGACATTCAGAGCTCCCTTTTTGATTTTGGTCAGGTCTGTGAAGCAGGGCCGCTACCCGCTAGCGTTGTGCCTCGGGCCGCTGCGTGTAGACTTCCTTCCTTGCAGCATAAATGGTTTTGTGCACGATGGCATGCACCACGCCGCTGCTGTCGGTAAGTTCAATGTCAAAACTCAGATCAACCGAGGATTCGGATTCGAGCCGCTTTCTGAGTGAAGCGACTTGCGCTTCACTCAGGCTGCACTCGGCGTAAAGCGTGGACCGACCCGGTCTGCGGTAACGAATTGCCCCGGCTTTATCCCATATGATATGTCCGGGACCGAGGGCCACCTTGATGAGCACGGCATACAAGGGGTCCGTCGCTGCGTACATCGCACCACCGAACAGCGTTCCGTGGATGTTCCGGGTGCGGAAAGTCAGCGGCAGCTTGATGCGCAATTTGCGCATGTCCTCGGAAATGTAAATCACGCGCGCGCCGGTGGCGCGAAAAGCAGGAAAAAAATTGAACAGCAGGCGCCGCAGCCAGATGCGCAGTGACTCCCGTGGCAATACGGTCCGCCACGGCCCTTCCGATCTCATCCGAGCGACTCGAATATGCCCGCGGCACCCATGCCGGTGCCGATGCACATGGTGACCATGCCGTATTTCTGACCCCGGCGGCGCATGCCATGCAATATCGTCGCCGTGCGAATGGCCCCGGTCGCCCCAAGCGGATGGCCCAGTGCAATGGCGCCGCCCAGTGGATTGACCTTGCTGTCATCCAGCCCGAGATCCCCGATCACGGCAAGACTTTGTGCTGCGAAAGCTTCGTTCAGTTCGATCCAGTCGAGTTCGTCCTGCCTGAGGCCCACCTGCTTGAGCACTTTGGGTATCGCAAACTTGGGACCGATACCCATGATTTCCGGCGGCACGCCCGCTACCGCGAAGCCCAGAAAACGTCCCAGCGGCTGCAGGTTGAATCTTTTCAGCGCCGCCTCACTGACCAGGATGACCGCGGCCGCCCCATCGGAAGTCTGCGAACTATTGCCGGCAGTGACCGAGCCATTGGCCGCAAAGGCCGGGCGCAGTTTCGCGAGCACCTCTAGGGTGGTCCCCGCGCGAGGACCTTCGTCGACGCTGATGACCTTGCTCCGCTTGACTACCTTATGGTGCTGAAAATCGGGGACATGCTCGTCCAGGGTATAAGGCGTGATCTCCTGGGCAAACTCGCCCTGCTCGATCGCCGCCAGCGCACGACGGTGTGATTCGGTTGCGAATGCATCCTGCGCCTCCCGACTCACTTTCCATTGTTCGGCCACGTTCTCGGCCGTGATCCCCATTCCGTATGCAATGCCGATATTTTCATCCCCTGTGAAGATCTGTTCATTGGCCACGAGCTTGTTGCCGCCCATCGGAATCATGCTCATGCTCTCGGTGCCCGCGCCGATCATGACATCGGCTTCCCCCAGGCGTATACGATCCGCGGCCATTGCGACGGCCTGAAGCCCCGAAGAGCAGAAGCGATTGAGCGTTACGCCCGAGACGTTGTTCGGAAATCCGGCCAACAACAGGCCTACACGCGCGACATTCATCCCTTGTTCCGCTTCAGGCATGGCGCAACCGACGACGACATCGTCGATAGCGGCCGGGTCCAGCCCAGGAACCTGCGCGAGCGCCCCCTTCAACACGTGCGCGAGCATGTCGTCCGGTCGGGCATGTTTCAATACCCCGCGAGGCGCCTTGCCTACCGGCGTGCGCGTCGCGACAACAATGTATGCATCTTGAACCTGTTTGGCCATGGGTATTCCTCCTTCGCAGGCAATAGGGCTCAGTCCCTAGTTCCTTAGCGGCTTGCCTGATCTAAGCATGTGCTCGATGCGAGCTTGGGTCTTTTCGGTAGCAATGAGTTCCATGAACGCCTGCCGTTCGAGGTCCAGGTACCAGTCCTCTGTCAGGGGCGTACCGGGTTCCACGTCGCCGCCGCACATTACAAAGGCCACCTTGCTGCCAATCAGAAAATCGTGTTCCGAGATATAACTTCCGACAAGCATGTTGGCCATGGCCATCTTGAAGGTGGCAATCGCACTGCGACCGGCGGCGGGAATGCGACGGCCCTTCAGGGGTGGGCGGTATGCCGCATCCGCCATAGCATTCAATTCGGCCTTGGCGACATGAAGCAACTCGAATCTGTTCATGACTATGCGATCGCTGGCGCGCAGAAATCCAAGTTCCCTGGCGTGCTCCGCGCTCTTGCCGACCTGCGCGGTGGCCACGTTCTGGAAGTAGGTCTTGAGGAACGGGAAGGAATCGCCGCCCTTGGCGTCCGCTGCGGCCCGCATGGCAAATTCCTTGCAGCCTCCGCCGGCTGGCAACAATCCGACGCCGGCCTCGACCAGCCCGATGTAGCTTTCCAGCGAGGCGACTGCGCGATCGCAATGCATGGTGAACTCGCAACCACCGCCGAGGGCCATGCCATCGACTGCCGCGACCGTAGGAACCATGGAGTAGCGCAGCGCCTGTGAAGTCACCTGAAACTGCTCGACGACCTTCTCGACCTTCTCCAGGCGCCCGGCCATCAGGGAATCCGCCACATTGAGCTTGAAGGCGGCTTTGAGCAGGACCGACTCTGCCTGGCGCTTGAACTTTTTCATCATCGCCGCGAAGGCGGTGGGCTTCTGCTCGCTCTTGCGCGCGCCGCCGCCGGACAGGTTGGCACCAACCGAAAATGGCGGCTCCGTCTGCCAGATGATCAGTCCCTTGAATTGGCGCTCGGACTCATCCAAAGCCTGCATGACGCCATCGAGCACATCCTCTCCGATGGCATGCATCTTGGTTTTGAAGCTGACGATGGCGATATCGTCCCCGGTGGTCCACATGCGTACAGCATCGGATTCGAACACCGTGCTGCCGTAAAGCGCGGTCTCGCCGATAAGGGCATCAGGAAATGGCTGACGGCGGTAAACGGGCAACTGCGGGCGCGATTGATAATTGCGTTGCGCCACACTCCAGGAGCCTTGCGCTCGATGTACGCCTTCGCGTCCGGGCTCGGTGACCCACGCAGGCAATGGCACGGAAGCCATGGCCTTGCCGGCAGCAATGTCTTGCGCGATCCAATTTGCCATTTGTTGCCAACCGGCGGCCTGCCAGATTTCGAATGGCCCCTGATTCCAGCCAAAACCCCAGCGAATGGCCAGATCCAGGTCGCGAGCGTTCTCGGCAATGGAATCCAGATGCACAGCGCAGTAATGCAGCATGTCGCGCATCGCTGCCCACATGAACTGCGCGTGGGGGTGTGGGCTCTCGCGCAGTTGGACAAACCGCTCCGCGACATTCCTGTTTTTCAGGATCGACACGACTGCCTCGTCGGCCGCACCGGTGGACGGCCGGTACTCCTTGCTCTGCAGGTCGAGCACCTGGATTTGCTTGCCCTGCTTTCGATAGATGCCCCGTCCGGATTTCTGACCGAGCGCCTTCTGGTCGATGAGCTGATTGAACCAGCCAGGCACTTCGTAGTATTTGTGCCACGGATCGTCCGCAAGCGTCTCCTTCATCGTATTAACCACGTGTGCCAGTGTATCCAGGCCGACCACGTCGGCGGTGCGATAGGTTGCGCTTTTTGGCCGACCAATCAGCGCGCCCGTGAGCGCGTCGACTTCATCGAAGCCAAGGCCGAATGCCTGCGTGTGATGGAACGTCGCCAGAATCGAAAAAACGCCGACCCGGTTGGCGATGAAATTGGGTGTGTCCTTGGCGCGGATAACCCCTTTACCGAGGGTTGTAACGAGAAACTCTTCGAGTTGGTCCAGAATCGCCGGTTGAGTCGCTCGGCCCGAAATCAGTTCCACCAGGTGCATGTAGCGCGGCGGATTGAAGAAATGTATGCCGCAGAAACGTCCCCGCACCTGCGCCGGCATTGCATCGGCGAGCGAATTGATGGAAAGCCCGGATGTATTGCTCGCAAAGATAGTGTCGTCGCCAAGATACGGCGCGACTTTCTCGTACAACGCCTTCTTCCAGTCCATGCGTTCGGATATCGCCTCGATAACGACATCGCACTCCTTGAGCAACGCCAGATCCTGATCGTAATTGGCCGCCTGAATGTAATCCGCACGGGACGGCACGGACAGCGGGCTTGGTTCGAGCTTCTTCAGGCCATCTATGGCCTTGCGCACGTTATCGTTGGGATCGCCCTGTTTGGCAGGCAATTCGAAAAGAATCGCCTCAACGCCTGCGTTAACCAGGTGGGCGGCAATCTGCGCTCCCATTACGCCTGCGCCGAGAACGGCGGCTTTGCGAACAATGCGGGATGCTGGGGCCATGTCGATTCCTCGAGCGACGGCACGGACATGGCCATGCCTGGACAATCAGAACGGCGGCGGGACGCGCCCGCCGCCGGATCAATCAGAAGCTCAGCGTGTACTGGACGCTGAAAATATCGACGGAGCCTTCGTAGCTGCCCTGCACATTCGAGACCGTGGCGGGGTTGACCGTCGTGGTACCCGGATTGAACTGGCCGCGACTGAAGTCGATTTCCGCATCCTTGATGAAAATGTGCGTGTAGCCAAAATCGAGCTTACCGGTCTGCTTGACTTTCAGTTGCGCACCGAGCGAAACCCACGTGCGATCATTGTCGGGCAGTCTTACTGTACGGCTGCTTGCGTCTTTGACTGGTGATTCGTCGAAGGCAACGCCACCCTTCAGCGTCCAAGCGTCGTTGAGCTTGTAGTTTGCGCCAATTGAATATCGCCACGCGTCGTCAAAGTTCAACGTCAGCTGGTCGCGCACGGATCCATTGTTGCCGTCCCTGATGTCGATCGTCTGGATCGTGCCCCACCGGGTGAACGTTACATCGCCGAGCAACTGTAGCTTGTCATTGAGCTGATGACTCAGGCTCAACGAGTACATGTCGGGCAAAGTCACATCTGCCTTGGCAGGTCCCGTGGCGAGAGGCACGAGCGCGCCGTTGCTCGCCTGGGTCACCGTAATGTCGCCCTCCAATTCGTAGTCGATCTCTGACCGGTAGGCGACACCTACGCGCGTAGCAGGCGTCAGGCTCCATAGCACCCCGACATTCCAACCCCATCCGTCATCATCGGCTTCCAGTTTCGCGCGGCCTTCCGTCAAGCCCGCAAAGGCAGGCGGGGCCAGAACCACTGCATTGGTGAGTTCGGCGTCCAGGCGCTGGTAGTTAAGACCCGCGCCGACTGACAGCGCGTCGTTCACCTTGAACGAAAGCGATGGATTCACATTGATGGTCGAGATTTCCGACTTGATTCCCTGAAATCTTCCAATCCAGTTGTCATCGTATTCCGTTACCAACCCGAACGGCACGTTGATGCCGACGCCGAAATGCAACTGCTCGCCAATGGGCATGACGAAATATGCATTCGGTACCACGGAGAGCCCTCCAGCATCGCCACCATTTCCTCCGGGCTGACTTCCAGAGCCGGCCGCCGCCGGCGGTATCGTGGAACCCGAATCGCTGAACTTTGCCCGCAAATCGATCAAATGCGCACCCAGCGTGACTTGCATCCCACCGAGCTGGGACATGCCGGCCGGATTGAAGAATATGGTACTGGCGTCCTCGGCCGTTGCCGCAGCACCAGCGTACGCATTGCCCATGCCGCTTGCGCTTTGCTCGATCAGCGCAAAGCCCGCTGCCGAAGCGAGAGACGATGCGCCGCCGAGCGCCAGTGCAACGGCCGATGCAAGTAGGTGTAGTTGATGTTTTTCGCGCATTATCCTCTCCTATGAAAAATGGGTCGTTCGAAATATCTTCCAATAGTAGACCAGTTAGGCTCGCGCCACCAACCGCGGGCGCCGCTCATCGTCCACAGCCACGTATGTCAGTGTCGCTTCGGTGACTTTTACTGCGTCATCCGATGCACGGCGGCGCGCGTAAACCTCGACGTCCACCGTAATCGAAGTGCGACCGACGCGGGCCACTTCGGCGTAGAAACTGACCACGTCGCCGATCATCACCGGTTGCTTGAATACGAAAGAATTGACAGCCACAGTCGCCACTCTTCCTTTCGCGAGTTCTATGGCGGGGATGGCACCCGCGATATCGACTTGCGACATGATCCAGCCACCGAATATGTCCCCCGTGTAGTTGGCATCCGAGGGCATCGGCACGACGCGCAGCGTGGGTTCGCGACCCGCTGGTAGTCCAACCGCCGCTTCCTTTCGCGGCCGGGATTCAGTGTCCGGCATACAGTTCCTCGAACTCTCTCTTGTAGGTATCAACCACTTTTGCACGCTTGAGTTTCATCGTTGGCGTCAACAGACCGTTTTCGATAGTCCAGGGTTCGGCCAGCACGGCAACGCGATGAATTTGTGCGAAACCCGGGAACGACCGTATCTGATGTTGCACTCGCTCGAGCACGACTTTGCGTGCAGGTTCGCTGCCCATTATGCCAGCCACATGTGTCGGCAGTCCTCGCTCGCTTGCCAGCTTCGTCCATTGGTCCTGATTGACCACGATGAACGCACTCAGGTAAGGCCGCCCTTCTCCAAGCACAACCACTTGCTCGAACAGGTTGTCCTGCAAAATGGCGGCCTCCATGTCCACAGGCGGAATTTTCTCGCCGTTGGACATCACGATGATTTCCTTCAACCGCCCCGTGATATAGATATGGCCCGTGTCATCGAAGCGTGCTATATCGCCCGTGTTCAGCCATCCGTCGGCGGTGAACATCGCCTTGGTAGCGTCCGGCAGATTCCAGTAGCCGAGCATTACATTCGGTCCCTTGACGAGTAGTGCGTCCTTGTCGCCTAGTTTGACCTGAACGCCAGGAATCACCTTGCCAATGCTGGCCGGGACGTTGTCGTCCAGCCGATTCGTACTCACCACGGGACTGGTTTCTGTCAATCCGTAACCCTGCAAAATGGGCAGGCCCAGCCCGATGAACAATTTGGCAATCTCAGGCGACAGGGCCGCGCCACCGCTGACGGCTGCGCGCAACCGCCCCCCCAAACGCGCCATAACTTTGGCAGCGACAAGGCGGTTGAAAATCGGCCAAAGGAGAAAGGAAGCTTTCCATGGCCCCCTCCCCTGTTCGTGCTCAAACTTTGCCCATCCTATCGCCACGGCGGTCTCAAACAGCTTGCGCCGCGATGCCGGGCCTTCAGCCAGCTTGGTCTTGATGCTGGCGTAAACACGCTCGTAGATTCGTGGCACGGACACCATCAGTGTGGGGCGAATGGCGACAAGGTCCTCGCCAAGTTGCGGAATCGAGCGGGCATAGGCCACGCAAGCCCCAGCCATCATGGTCAGATAACAGCCCGACGTACGCTCCAGCGTGTGTGACATGGGCAGGAATGAAAGGAACACATCTTGCGGCGTGACTGGAAAACACTGCAGCGCGGCGGCCGCGTTCTCCAGCATGTTCTTGTGCGAAAGCATGACTCCCTTGGGTTTTCCGGTCGTACCGGAGGTATAAATGATGCTGGTGAGTTTCGTGCCGTCCTTGTTGACGTGCCTCACCGCCGCGCCGCTATTGGGTAACCACTCGGCCAGGCTCTTCAGACGTGGATCCGAAGAAGGACCCGAAAGCGCATTGATGCTCACAACGCATTTCAGTCCGGCCAATTGGTCCTGGACATGTGCGAACGTCGGCCACTGATCCGCGCTCTCCAGCACCAGCACCTTGGCTCCGGAATCCTGGACAATGTAAGCGATATTGTCCGGACGATCGGACGTGTACAACGGCACCGTGACAAGATCGAGTCCCATGGCGGCTTGATCGAAAACGATCCAGTTGACGCTGTTACGCAGCATGATCGCAACACGATCGCCGGGCTGTAATCCCAGCGCATCGAAACCCGCCTGCCAGCGCGCGACCATTTTTTCGACGTCGCCCCAGGTATAGTCCTTCCAGCCGCCGGGCTCCTCGAAATTTTTGTAGGCCACGCTCGTGGCGGAGCGGCGCACGCGCTCCTGAAACAAGCCGTCCAGAGTTTTTGCAATTTCGGGGGCGATGACATCGGTTTTCTGCGCCATTCGAGGTCTCCAGTCTGTAGCGCGCGTTAATCGAGAAAAATATCGGGATAAAGCCGCTCACCCGGCTTGAACGCGTAGGGTTCGAAATCGTGAATCCCGCGTGCCCGCAGGACGTCTTCATCTACCAGGAACTGGCCAGTCAGCCTTCGGCTGTCGGTTACCACGACGGCATGCGCGGCATCAGCCATGATTGCTGGCACGCGGCTGCCAGCCAACGCCTGGGGGAAAAACACTTCAACAGCAGCCGTGGCTATGGTCGTACGTGGCCACAGCGAATTAACTGCGATGCCTTGATCGGCGAATTCGGCGGCCATCCCCAGTGTACACATGCTCATGCCGTATTTAGCCATGGTGTAAGCCACATGATTCCTGAACCATTTCGGATTGAGGTTCAATGGGGGTGAAAGGTTGAGAATGTGGGGATTAGCGGATTTAAACAGATAGGGAATGCACGCCTGGGAACAAAGAAAGGTGCCCCGCGCATTGATCTGGTTCATCAAATCATAGCGCTTGACGGTCGTTGCAAGCGTGCCTGTCATGCTTAGCGCGCTGGCATTATTCACCAGAATGTCGATTCCCCCAAAAACTTCAGCAGCCGTCTTGACCGCGGCAAGAACGGCCTGTTCCTCGCGCACATCCAACTGTAGGGGCAGCGCGCGCCCCCCGGCGTCCTCGACTTCTCGCGCCGCGGATTGAATAGTGCCGATAGCCTTGGGATCGGGCCCCACGCTTTTGCCCGTGACCACGATGTTTGCCCCGTCGCGGGCGAATCGCAATGCGATGGCCTTGCCAATACCCCGCGTCGCACCGGTAATGAAAACCGTTTTGTTGTTCAGGTTCGACATGTCCCTGACCGCGATAACTGCCGACGGATGACTGCAGTCTGGCGCGAGCGCACGCGTCGGACCGCTCGTCGCATCGGTGACAGTGTCTGACCAACCAGCGCCCCGGTCAAGCGCAGGTCGAATGCCGGGCAGGAAACGGCAGTAACCCGGAACGCTGTCCGGAGGTTAGCTAGTGCAACTGTTCAAGGCTGATGCTGCCGGATGAAGCCGCGATCAACGCTTTGTGGTCGGGACCATCTGGGTCGAGCTCAACAGCGCCAGTTCCAGCAGCTCCAGACTGCGCTTGGCGGCGAACATCACCTGGCGTTGCATTCTCTCCGTGATCGCGTAATGTTTGACGATCTCCAACGCGAACTTTGGATGCTCGTCGTCATAATGACAATGTTCCCGAATCCACTTGTAGGTCTTCGGATTCATATCAACGCCTGGCCGATCCCGATATGATTCGAAGCCGGTGGCGATCTTCCTGGCCAACGCACCGGCCACACCTTCGATCGCGAAACTCGTCGCAGCGACGGCCTCCGCCAGGGATCCCTTGGCGTTGACACGCCAAACCCAGTCTGTCAACGATTGCACATCCCTCAGGATGGGTGTCTCGCCTTCGGCCAGTTGCAGCATCTTCTGGCGATCCAAGCCGAACCCTTCACCCATCCATAGCCAATGTTCCGCGTGCGCTCTTTCGATCCGGATATTCTCGATAAGGAAAGTACGCGAGAAATCATCTTCAACCTTGATCAGGCCTTCGGCAAGAAACTTCGGAAAATCATAAATGAAGGGATAGATTTGCAGAATCCATCCCTGCATCTGCTCGACGCTGAGGCGCGCGGATGCGACCGACTGTGCCCACTGGCCGTTCACGACGTTATCCCAATGGGGGGCCACGAACTCATAGAGCGAGGACACCCAGCGGGGATGCGAAGTCATCTCCCGAACCGCATTGTCATTCATATTCATGGTCTTTTCTTTCATGTTATGGAATTAAGGACTATGTCCCGCCCCGTCGCGCGTACTGGTGCAAGTGGCAAGGGCTCGGCTCCGCCGCGCGTCGAGGGCGCCGAACTGGAAGACTTCCCCGGGAAAGGTTTCGGCGGGGATATCCAATGGCCTTGCGCGAAATCCACGCCAATCTCGCGCAATGAACCGAGTACGATTTCACCATCGACAAACTCGCCAATGGTCTTCTTGCCCATCACGTGCCCGACGTCGTTGATCGCCCTCACCATCGCTACCGCAACGGGATCGTGCGCAACGTCCTTGACGAAACTTCCGTCGATCTTGATGAAGTCGACCGGTAGATGTTTCAGATAGCCAAAGGAAGACATTCCGGCGCCGAAGTCGTCAAGCGAGAAAAGACAGCCGAGCGATTTCATTTCTCCAAAGAAACGCGCCGCCTTGTCGAAATTAGCGATCGCGGCCGTCTCGGTAATCTCGAAGCAAATGCTCCGGGGCGGCATGACGAAGGTACGAAACTGTTCACGAACGAATTCCAGAATGCGCTCGTCGCCGATCGATGCGCCCGAAATATTTATTGAGTAGGTCCCGCAATCCGGGCCCAGGGAACTGATCGCCGCAAACGCGTTGTGAACGACCCACTGATCGATCATTGGCATGATGCTGTAGCGTTCCGCCGCAGGAATGAACGCCATCGGAGGCACGATCCTGCCGCGTTCATCAAGCATGCGCACAAGAAGCTCGTGATGGCTTGTCTGCGGCAGGTGCTCCTTGATGGACATGATCTGCTGGGAATAGAGAACGAAGCGCCCTTCCTCCAGCGCCGTCTGCAACCTCGACACCCATTCCATTTCGCCTCGGCGCATGGACACATCGCTGTCATGCGGTCTGTAAAGTTGAACCCGGTTGCGCCCCTTGTCTTTGGCCATGTAGCACGCAGCATCCGCCGCACTGAGTATGTCCGTGAGATTAAGCATGCCGTCCGCAACCTGGACCACGCCGACGCTCGCGCCGATGCTGAAGGACTTTCCCTCGCTTACAAAGCGGAAGTCGGCAATGCACAGCCTGAGCTTGTCGGCGATGCCGATGGCCTCCTGCAGCGGACAATTTTCCAGCAGCACGCCGAACTCGTCGCCGCCGAGCCGGGCGAGTGAATCGCCTTCGCGCACCTGTTCTTTGAGCAGGGCACTCACTTGCCTCAGCAACTGGTCACCTGCTGCGTGCCCGCAGGTATCGTTCACGATCTTGAACTGATCCAGATCGAGATACATGACCACATGCTGGCGCCCCTGACTGGAAGCGGTATGCAGCGCCAATGCGAGGCGTTTCTCGAACTCCAGGCGGTTAACCAGATTGGTAAGCGGGTCGTGACTGGCGTGGTAAGCGAGCTTTACGGCATACTCCTGGCCGAGCTTCAGTTCCTTGAGTTCGCGTTCTGCTCGATCGACCTGGCTGACCATGCGCTGGGTGAGCAGAATCCCGAAGGGAATAAGGATTCCGGCCACAGTAAGAATGACCAGCAATAGCGTAGATTGGATCCAGCGTGTTGCCTCACCAAGCGTATTGGAGAAGCGGTTCTGCCAAGGCTTGAGTTCCTCGTTGACCTGGATGATGCGGCTCAATGCTGCCTCGCGCCTGAGCGGGTCCGCGTTCACGGTTCCTTGAAACTCATGCAGTTCTTCGGCTGCCGCCTCCAGCCGCGCCATGAACTGGTCCCCGGTTTTCCAGATGTCCAGAACACTCGCCATGTAGCCTACGCGGTGAAAGCGCTCATAAAGGCTGATAACGCCATCGATATCTTCCGGGTGGGTGCCGCCCTGCAGAAAGCCGCTTCGCACGACAACGTAATCCGGTTCTGGCTTTTCGAGTTCCAGGCGCGCTTTGCGGAAACCCAGCGGCACCATGATGGCCTTGCGATAGCTTACGAAGTTTGCCTCTGAACCCGTTTCAGCGAATCTCAGAAGGTGGAAAACGGCTTCTTTCTGGTTTTTCGACCAGAGACTCTCCCCTTCGACGTAGGCCCGTCCCGCGGCCAGGATGTCGATACTGACGATCGCGAGCCACACCAGCACCACGACGATCGCCAGGAACGGCGACACGATGAGGAGCATGCGTTTGCTCATCAAGAGCCACTGTAGGGCCCTTGCCAACGCGGTCATTCCACTATTCATTCTCATTCGCAACATCGCTGATCCGTTCTTCAGGAATTACCGCGACACGGAAACGAACGCGCGCTTAAGTCGAACCAAATCCCCTGATCCCTAACAGCAGGTTGCATGCCCACATGTGAAAGAGCAGGAGAACAACGTCGTAAATCTATGTTGTTGTTGGAATAAAACAGACAATTGGCCATCGGCCAAGAGACCCTGCCGATAGCTATTTGATGGCCGGAAACGAGGAGCGCCCGACACTTTGTGACAGGCACTGTTGAAAATCCGTCAACGCGCGCCCGCGCGCCAACCCGGTCTAAGTCAATAAACCCTTCTGAGACCTCGTTTGGGAAGAAAACCGCGGCGCAGCCTCACGCGGCGGTTTTCTGTACGACGATGCCAGCAGCATGTGCCGCGTCTTGCGTGGCCTGGGCACGACCGATGTCGTGCGGAAAATCGTCAACCATGATGCAGCTTCGGCGCAATTTACTGAATTGCTGAAACTGTGTCGCTTCCGATGGGCTGATGATGCCCTTCTCCACGGCCGCCATCACCCGCGCCTGTTCCGTCATACCATCGACGACACCGGCTCGGACGGCATTGCGGATCCTTGCTTCCGTCGCTTCTCCGGCTACGGCCGCCTGCATCGCCAACTCCAGACGTCCAACCGGATCGTCCTCGTGACGGAGCAGAAAAACGTTGGAGGTCAGTCTCTCGCGCGTCGCAGAATGCTCAAGCAACAGCTTCGCGATCTCATGGCCGAGATGGTCGCGTGGGGCAGAGAATGACTTGCCCAAGGGGAAAATCACGATCCGCATCAGTATTCCAAGGATGCGGCTGGGAAAATTCTCGAATACTCCATAAAACGCCTCCTGGATCCGATGCAAGCAGTCCTCCAGCGCCCATTTCACGATTGGCAGATCCGCGCGGGGACGAGCATCATCTTCATAGCGCTTCATCACCGCCGAAGCGATATACAACTGGCTGAGAATATCGCCGAGACGGGCCGACAACTTCTCTTTGCGTTTCAAATCTCCGCCCAGCACCAGCATCGACACGTCGGCCGAGAGTGCGAATCCCGCGCATAAACGGGTGAGCTGGCGTGCATATGACCGAAGTTCCGGCGCTCCTGGAACGCTCCCCAGATGAGCACCTGTCATGCCTTGCCACAACGCTCTTGCGGCGTTGCACATCACAAAACGAACGTGATTCCAGAACGCTTCATCGAATTCATCGCGAGCCTGCTCCGTGTTCTTGTTTCGCGTGGCTGCGATTTCCTTGAGCACGAAGGGATGACACCGTATGGCGCCCTGCCCGAATATCATCATGCTTCGCGTCAGGATATTGGCACCTTCCACGGTAATACCGATCGGAATCTGCTGATAGGCCCGCCCAAGATAGTTGTTTGGGCCGAGACAAATCCCTTTCCCTCCATGCACATCCATCGCGTCATTGATCACCTGTCTGCCACGTTCCGTGCAGTGATATTTTACGATCGCTGATATGACAGACGGTTTCTCGCCGAGATCGATGGCACCTGCAGTCATAGTGCGTGCGGCATCGATCGCATAGGTGTTACCCGCAATACGCGCCAGCGCTTCCTCAATTCCCTCGAACTTGCCGATGGGTATCTTGAACTGGCTGCGCACCCGGCCATAGGCGCTCGTCGTGCGTAATGCCAGCTTGGCAGCCCCGGCGCTCGACGAAGGCAGGGATATGGAACGCCCCGCCGCCAGGCACTCCATGAGCATGCGCCAACCCTGGCCGACATATTCGCTGCCGCCGATGACCCATTCCATCGGGATAAATACATCGCGACCCCAGTTGGGTCCATTCATGAACGAAGCATTCAGTGGAAAATGACGGCGCCCGATATTCACTCCGGGATGTCGGGTTGGGATCAATGCGAGCGTTATGCCGAGATCCGGCTGCGAACCTAGCAGGCCATCGGGGTCATGCAACTTGAATGCAAGCCCCAGCAGTGTCGCAACAGGCCCGAGCGTGATGTAGCGCTTTTCCCAGGTCAGTCGTATCCCAACGACTTCGCGGCCTTCATGCAGGCCCCTGGCCACAATCCCATAGTCCGGAATGGCGCCAGCGTCCGAGCCCGCTTCCGGCCCGGTCAACGCGAAGCAAGGTATCTCCAGCCCCCTCGCCAGACGCGGCAGATAATGTTTCTTCTGCTCCTCGGTGCCGTAGTGCATGAGTAATTCGGCCGGCCCGAGCGAATTGGGCACCATAACTGAAACGCACGCCGTCGCACTGCGCGTAGCCAGTTTTTGTACAACTTGCGAGTGCGCGAATGCGGAAAATCCCAGGCCGCCATAATGGCGCGGAATAATCATGCCGAGAAAGCCCGCATCCTTGATGTACTGCCAAACGGCCTGAGGCAGATCGTTCAACTCGTGGGTGATTTCCCAGTCGTCGCACATGCGACACAACTCTTCTACCGGCCCGTCCAGGAAGGCCTGCTCATCCGGCGTCAGACGCGGTTTGGGCGTTCCGAACAACTTGTTCCAGTCCGGTTGTCCGCTGAACAGTTCGCCATCCCACCACACGGTGCCAGCATCAAGCGCCTCCTGTTCGGTCTGCGAGACTTGCGGCAAGACTTTGCGAAACCAGTTCAGCAAGGGTTCGCTGAGCAGTCCGCGACGCAATTGCGGAACCCACAGCAGTGCGGCAGCGATCAAAAACAGCGTCCACAATACGACTTTCACCCCGGCACCCGTATCGGACCACAGAGTCAGGGCACCCAGGTACAACGCGATACCGACAACCCATGCCGTGGCGCGAGCCCGGGAGTAGGCCAGTATCCACAAAAGTATTGCGGCCGCGGCAATCCAAATCGTGGCGCTGCTCATGGCTTTGCTCCCGTATCCCGACTTACATCTATTTTCATGTCGTACCCTGTCGCGAAACCGTGATCGGGCGCGGGCCGCCCGTGATGCCTGTTGGCCGCTGCGCGCGATACCCAACCCGTACCTTTTGACAGCGGCACCCTAAATGAAGTGCGGCTGCGCTCAAAACTGGGCTTCTTCGAGCGCCATCACGCTGCTCGATCCATGCACGATCTCGTGTTTATAGGCCGTCGCAAGGGGAAGGATATGCTCCGCGTAAAATCGTGCTGTCCCCATCTTGGCGCGGTAGAAATCGTAATCCTCGCTGTTTTCGTCGAGTCTGGCCTTCGCTATAACTGCGGCGCGTGCCATCTGCCAGCCGCCGGCGACAATGCCGCAGAGCTTCAGAAACGGTACGGCCCCGGCACTTGCGGCCTTCACGTTGCCGGGATATGTCGCCAGCAGCCAATCCGTTGCCTCTGAAAGCGATGCAACACCTTCGGCGAGCCCGCGGCGAATGACGGCAAGTCCGGGATGGCCAACCTTCGAGAGTTGCTCGTCCAGACTACGCATCTGGCCCAGTAGCAACTTCATAGTGGCACCTTTTTCGTAAGCGATTTTCCGACCGACCAGGTCATTGGCCTGGATCCCGGTGGTGCCTTCGTAAATGGTCGTAATGCGCGCATCGCGCAAGTACTGAGCGGCACCAGTTTCCTCGACAAAACCCATGCCGCCATGTATCTGTACGCCGGTCGACGCGATTTCGATCGACTGCTCGGTGCACCATCCTTTGACCACCGGGGTCAACAAATCGAACATTGCCTGGTTGCGCGCCCGTTCAGCCGTGTCGGGGTGCAAAAGCGCCTTATCGAGGTGGGCGGACGCCAACGTGGCCAAGGCCCGCATTGCCTCGGTCTGCGCTTTCATGCTCATGAGCATACGACGCACATCGGGGTGATGAATGATGCTGACTCGGTCGCCAGTCTTGACGCCGACTTCGCGACCCTGAACGCGGTTGCGGGCATATTCGAGCGCATGCTGATACGCGCGTTCGGAAATGGCAACGCCTTCGATTCCAACTTCGAGCCGCGCGAAATTCATCATCGTGAACATGTATTCCAAGCCACGATTCTCCTCGCCGACCAGATAGCCGATCGCGCCGTCGTCATCGCCGTAGGCCATGACACAGGTCGGACTGCCGTGGATACCGAGTTTATGCTCGATGGAAACACATTTGACATCGTTGCGTTTGCCCAGACTGCCGTCGGCGTTGACCAGAAACTTGGGCACGACGAACAATGAAATGCCTTTGACGCCTTCCGGCGCATCGGGTGTACGGGCCAGTACCATGTGGATAATGTTCTCCGCCATGTCATGTTCGCCCCAAGTAATGAAAATCTTGGTGCCATGAAGCCGGTAGTGGTCGCCCTGCGGGACGGCCCGGGTGCGCACGGCAGACAGATCGGAGCCAGCCTGTGATTCGGTCAGATTCATGGTTCCGGTCCACGTTCCGTTAACAAGATTGGGCAGGAAAGTGTTCTTTTGCGCTTCCGAGCCGTGACGCATGAGGGATGCGACCACGCCGGCCGTGAGCATGGGACAGAGGCAGAACGACATATTGGCCGAGTTCCACATTTCCGATGTTTGCGCGGAAAGAATATGCGGCAGTCCCTGCCCACCGTATTGCGGATCGCAATTCAATCCGGTCCAGCCGCCTTGCGAAAACTGCCGGAATGCTTCCACGAATCCCGACGCAGCCTTCACTTCGTTGCCGTTAAGCACGGCGCCGCTGGTATCGCCGGGCCGATTTATTGGATCGAGCACACCGCTCGCGAACTTCCCGGCTTCTTCGAGAACGGCGTCCACCACGTCTGGGGTAAGATCCTCGCACCCCGGCAGTCCGGCGATATCGTCAAGACCGATCAACTCTTTGACGGCGAACTTCATGTCGCGAAGCGGCGCTGCGTAAACGGACATTGATTACTCCTGTGGCACTGATTCAAGAAACGGAAAGGTTCATGCGCGGTGGAACTGAGTTGATTTGTGGCGTTCCGATGTGCCTCGCTTCACAACTGGGCCGTCAATTCGGGAACGGCCTGGAACAGATCGGCAACAAGTCCATAGTCCGCGATCTGAAAGATCGGTGCTTCGGCATCCTTGTTGATTGCTACGATAACCTTGCTGTCTTTCATCCCTGCAAGATGCTGGATAGCGCCTGATATGCCGATGGCGATGTACAGTTCAGGAGCGACGATCTTGCCGGTTTGCCCGACCTGATAGTCGTTTGGCACGAAACCGGAATCCACCGCCGCGCGCGACGCCCCGACAGCGGCGCCGAGCTTGTCGGCAAGCGCCTCGAGCAGTCTGAAATTCTCTCCATTACCCATCCCCCGCCCCCCGGACACTATCGCGCGCGCAGAGGTCAATTCCGGTCGGGCCGACTTGGTGAGTTCCTGGCCGATCAAAGAAGATAATGCCCCATCGGCGGCGGCAGCCAGGTGTTCGATGGTCGCTGTGCCCCCGCTGGCAGGTGCCGCATCGAATCCGGTCGAACGCACCGTTATCACTTTGACTGCATCCGTCGATTGTACGGTCGCCAGGGCATTGCCGGCGTAGATCGGTCGAACGAAGGTGTCCGGGGCTTCGACCTTGATGATGTCCGATATCTGCGCCACGTCCAGCAGCGCGGCTACCCGCGGCGATACGTTCTTGCCCGAGCTGGTCGAGGACGCCAATATGTGACTGTACTGACCGGCAACAGAAACAACCAGCACGGCAAGGTTCTCGGCCAGTGCATGCGCGTAATGGGGCGCATCGCACACCAGAATCTTTCTCACCCCGGCAATGGCGGCGGCGGCCTGCGCGGCTCCGGCACATTGGTGGCCAGCGACCAGAATGTCGATATCGCCGCCTATTTGCCGGGCGGCGGCAACAGTATTGAGCAACGCCGGTTTGACGCCAGCATTGTCATGATCCGCAATAATGAGGATGGCCATTTATAGAACCTTCGCTTCGTTTTTGAGTTTCTCGACCAGTTCCTGCACGCTCTTGACCACTTTGCCGGCCGTGCGCTTGGGCGGTTCCTGAACCTTCAGAGTTTTCAGACGAGGTGCGACATCGACTCCCAGCGCTTCCGGGGTGACGACCTCCAGTGGTTTCTTCTTGGCTTTCATAATATTGGGAAGGGTCACATACCGGGGCTCATTCAATCGCAAATCAGTCGTTATAACCGCCGGAAGCTTGATCGAAAGCGTCTCCAGACCGCCGTCGACTTCACGGGTAACTTCGGCAGAAGAGCCGCTCACCTTTAATTTCGACGCGAATGTTGCCTGCGACCAGTTCAGCAGGGCGGCCAGCATTTGCCCGGTCTGGTTTGAATCGTCGTCAATGGCCTGTTTGCCCATGATCACAAGATCTGGCTGCTCTTTTGCGACTATCGCCTTCAAAAGCTTTGCCACAGCCAGCGGCTGAATTTCAACGCCGCTTTCCACCAGGATGGCGCGATCGGCGCCGATCGCCAGCGCAGTGCGTAGCGTCTCCTGGCATTGCGCGGTTCCGATCGAAATTGCAATGACTTCCGTAGCGATGCTGGCTTCTTTGAGGCGCATTGCCTCCTCCACCGCAATCTCATCGAACGGATTCATTGACATTTTCACGTTGGCGGTTTCCACCCCGGAGCCATCCGCTTTCACGCGGACTTTGACGTTGTAATCCACCACGCGTTTGACGGGTACCAGTACTTTCATTTCTGAAACCTTATGCCAGATTGGAGAATGCGAATTCTACCGCAGCGTCCTCATTGTCCCAATTGCCGCTGCGCCTCGCCCGCGGGCTTGGCGCTCAGTCGGCTTTGGCCCGCTCGCGCAGCAGATTCTTCTGAATTTTGCCCGTCGAAGTCTTGGGCAACGGACCAAAAATCACCTTGCGTGGGCACTTGAAATGAGCCAGGCGCGCTCGGCAAAATCCGATGAGTTCCTGCTCGGATGGCTGTGCCGCGCCGTTCTTGACGGTGACAAAGGCACAAGGTGTTTCCCCCCATTTATCGTCTGGCCTGGCAACAACTGCCGCTTCGAGCACGTTCGGGTGGCTGTAGAGCACGTCTTCAATTTCTATGGTCGAAATATTCTCGCCGCCAGAGATGATGATGTCTTTCGAGCGGTCTTTTATCTTGACGTAGCCGGCTGCATCGATCACCGCAAGATCGCCAGTATGAAACCACCCCTCGGCAAATGCTTCGGAAGTGGCCTGGGGGTTCTTGAGATACCCTTTCATGGTGATGTTTCCACGAAAGAAGATCTCCCCCATCGTTTGGCCGTCGCGAGGCACTGGTTGCATGGTAATCGGGTCAAGAACGTCCATTGCCTCCTGCATCACATAGCGCACGCCTTGTCTGCCATTGAGCTCGGCGCGTTCAGCAGGCGGGAGCGCCTCCCAGTCCGGGTGCTTGGCACATACCGAGGCCGGCCCGTAAACCTCGGTGAGGCCGTAAACGTGGGTCAAGTCCACCCCCATGCGTTCCATACCCTCGATAACGGCAGGTGGCGGGGCGGCACCAGCGATCATTGCACGGACCTTGTGATCGATACCGCTGCGCAATTCAGCGGGTGCGTTGATAAGCATGTTATGCACCACGGGTGCCCCGCAAAAGTGCGTCACCCTGTGACGTCGCACGAGCTCGAAGACAGGTTCGGCCTCCACCTTGCGTAGACAAACGCTCGTGCCGGCCAATGCAGCGAGTGTCCAGGGGAAGCACCAGCCGTTGCAGTGGAACATGGGCAGTGTCCACAGGTAAACCGGGAAATGCGGCATAGCCCACGTTACGATATTGCCAACCGCGTTAAGGTATGCGCCCCGGTGATGGGTTACCACGCCTTTCGGATTGCCGGTCGTGCCGGACGTATACGAGAGCGCAATCGCATTCCACTCATCTTCCGGCAATGTCCATGCGAATGCCGGGTCGCCCGAATGGAGAAAAGATTCATAATCCGTCTCTCCCAGTAATCGTCCGGTCGGGTTCGAAGGATCATCAATGTCGACGACAATCACGTCATGATCGACTTGCTGCAACGCCATAGAAATCGTCGGAGAAAATTCCCGATCCGTAATCAGTACCTTGGCTTCGCCATGATTCAGCATGAACGCGATCGCCTCGGCATCGAGGCGCGTGTTCAGGGTGTTCAGCACGGCACCCGTCATGGGCACGCCAAAGTGCGCCTCGAACATGGCCGGCACATTTGGCGCCATTACGGCAACCGTATCGCCTTCGCCAATCCCCCGTCGGGCCAGCGCGGACGCCAGCCTGCGGCAGCGCGAGTAAGCATCGCCCCAGGAGAAGATCTGTTCGCCATATATAACGGCCGTCCGATGCGGATAGACCTCGGCGCTGCGGGCGAGGAAGGAGAGGGGAGATAACGATGCAAAATTGGCGGGATTCTTGTCCAAACCCGACCGAAAGGGATGGTTACGATTCAAACGATGAGCTCCGGTAGATGCGCGTGTAACTACTAAAATGAAGGCGGTAGCGAACCGATAATGGCGGAATAATACGGGAATACATGTTCCGCATTTCGTTCCCACGGGTGCCGGCCCATCCTAGAAAGTTACGTAGGAGTACGCCAAAACCAATTGACGTAGGAAGATATTTTTAGATTTCCTAGTACCGCGAGGAGTGCTTATGGTGCTAAGATCCCCTTCCGAGAAAGGTGAAGTTCCGTCAGGGAAACCGTTTGATGCCGATTCCGCAGGTGACGCCCAGATGATGCCAGAGCGCGCCAACCGCACGTTCATTTGCAGCGTGCTGTTTCTGGATATTGCCGAGTATTCGAAAAAACCGGTCTCGGAGCAGATCCAGCTCAAAGACAGGTTCAATGCGCTGATTGCAGAATCGATTCGTGACATCGCGCCTAATGACCGCATCATTCTCGATACCGGCGACGGCGTTGCGATCAACTTCCTGGGGGATCCGGAGGACGCATTATTTGTGGCGATGAGCCTGCGCGAGTCTTTCGCGCCCAAGGCCGCCGATCCGCCGCATCTGCCCGCTAGAATCGGTATCAACCTCGGCCCTGTGCGCCTGGTTCGCGATCTGAACAGCCAGCCCAATATTATCGGCGACGGAATCAACGTCGCGCAGAGAGTGATGGGTTTTGCGCAACCCGGCCAGATTCTCGTCTCGCGGTCGTATTACGAGGTCGTCCTGCATATCTCGGAGGGCTATACAAAACTCTTCAACTATGAAGGCTCGCGTACCGACAAGCACGTGCGTGAGCACGAAGTCTATAGCGTCGGCTATACAAGCCCACGCGCAAATGGCATTCGCTCCCCCGCCGAACGCGCCAAGGTTTCCACGCATGAAGGCAAGCGCCAGGCATCGGCAGCGACGCGCGCCACCGGGGCATCCAGTCGTCCGCTGCTCGCCAGAATCGAACCCTGGCTTACCAACCGGACCATCGTCTTCGGCACAGCTACGTTGTCGGCGGGCGCGTTCGCGCTCGCGGTGGTGGTTAATCTGCTCGGTCAGGGCGAGGTCGCCGCGTTGCCGTCGCAAACTGCGGAGCGCCCTGCCGCGATCGGGCCGCAGGGCCGTGCCCGCCTTGAGAATAGTATGCCAGCGACATCGCGCAGAGAGCCGGAAAGAAAACTCGCGGCGGCCCCACAACGCACGGTCATAAACCGCACGGCCCCCGGACCTGATGAAGGCAGCACCAAGAGAGAAGCGAAGCGCTCGCCGTTTGCCTTTTTTTCGAGCGACCCCGAGCCCGGTGTGGAGGACCTGCCGCCAGCGCCGGTCGGAACCGGCGTGGTCACACTGGCGGTCGCCCCATGGGGTGAAGTATTCGTCGACGGTGATCGCATCGGCGTCAGCCCGCCAGTCAACGAAGTGGAGGTGACTCCGGGCAAGCGCAAGATAGAAATCAAGAACGGGAGTTTCCCGGTTTACACGCAAGTGGTCGATGTGAAGGCCGATCAGAAAGTCCGCATCAAGCACAAGTTCAACTAAACGACGATGCGCCAAGACATACGCATACTGCTAACGGTCGCGATCCTGCTCCTGGGCGGATGCCAATATGGCCCTCTGAAAGAGTTGGGAGCCCCGCGCACGGCTGGGACCAAGTATCTGGAAGACGGGGTACAGAATTATGAAGAGGGCAACTATCGCATAGCCAGACGTCGATTGCAGTTCGCATTGGAGGAAGGGCTCGATCGGACAGGCCGCGTCAAGGCGCATAAGTATCTCGCGTTCATCGCGTGCGTCTCCAGCCAGCAGTTGACTTGCCGCGAAGAATTTGCGATTGCGCTTGAACTCGACCCGGCCTTTGAACTGAACGCGGCCGAGTCAGGGCACCCGATCTGGGGTCCCATGTTCAAAAGTGTCAAAGCGAAGCAATCGAGGCAGCCATGATCAATGGCGCGTTGAGCAACATGCTGGGGCGCTACGAGATCCTTTCTGAGCTTGGGCAAGGGTCCATGGGCGTGGTCTACAAGGCTCGCGATCCGATGCTGGATCGAATCGTTGCAATCAAGACCATCAATCTGACGCTGCCAAAAGAGGAATTGGCCGAGTACGAGGCGCGCTTCTACCAGGAAGCCAAGGCTGCCGGCGGGTTATCTCATCGCAATATCGTCACTATCCACGACATCGGCCGAAGCGATCGCGTCGCATACATGGCCATGGAATTTCTCGAAGGCCAGGAATTGCGCCGGTTGCTTCAGGCGCACGCGCCGATTCGGATCGCACAGGCGCTGGACATCGGCGCGCAGGTCGCTGACGGACTTCAGTACGCGCACGACCGCCAGATCATCCACCGGGACATCAAACCGGCCAATATCATGGTGCTGAATGACGGGCAGATCAAGATTACCGATTTCGGAATCGCCCGAATGCGCACCAATGAAGTCAAGACCATGACCGGAATGATTTTGGGGTCGCCAAAATACATGTCGCCGGAGCAAGTCTCCGGCAAGCGAGCCGACACGCGCTCCGACATATTCTCGCTTGGCGTGGTGCTGTATGAGATGCTGACCGGAACGTCCCCTTTCGTCGCCGATAACATACATGGCGTGATGTATCAGACGATGAACTTCAATCCGCCTCCGCCGAAAACGCTTGCTCCTGAATTGCCGGAGGTGCTGAATTTCGTAATCGCCAAGGCGCTTGCCAAGAATCTGGATGATCGCTATCAAAGTGCAAAGGAACTGTGCAACGATCTGCGCCAGGCCATCGCCGAACTAAGCGGCGAACCAGGCAGTCACGAATTAAGCGCCGGTCCGTCCGGGGTCCCATTTGTCGAACCCCTCTCTCCGCTGACGCGCCAGCAGGATAAGGAGGCGCGGATTCTCAGCATGGCGGACAATATCGCCATAGATAGCGCTGCCGGTGACCCGGCGCCTGAAGACACACCGCTGGATGCTACGGATTCCAGTGTCCCGGCGCTCGGCCTTTCGAAGGCTTTCGATTCATTCGATGCGACAATGCGCCTGGCCGCGCTCACCGGGGTGGAAAAGGATCTGGATAAATTCTCGGAGACGCAAAAAATTGCCCGGCTGAAGGCGCTGGCGGATGCCAAGCGCGGCACGGCCTCGGCTGCCGCCTCGACTCTTTCCGGCAGCGCCACCACCTGGCAACACAAGGCAACCAGCTCAGAGCAGGCGGATGCCGCGACCTCCATGACGCGCGCGCAATTCAAGCTGATCTGGATTTGCAGCGGAATCATGGCAATTGCTGCCGCGGGGCTCTTTCTGTTGCGCTGAACCTAGCGCATTTTTTCCACGGCCTCTTCCACACGCTCCACGGCGAGCACTTCCAGGCCTTCGATTGGTGTCCTCGGCGCATTGGCCTTCGGAACGACGGCCATTGTGAATCCGAGTTTCGCGGCTTCCCGCAGGCGCTCTTGACCTCGCTGTACGGGCCGCACTTCCCCCGCCAGCCCGATTTCGCCGAAAGCTACCATCTTCTCCGGCAGGCTCTTGTTTCGGAGTGACGAGACGATGGCAAGCAGCACCGGCAGATCAGCGGCCGGTTCGTCGATCTTTACGCCGCCCACCGCATTGACGAAGACATCCTGATCAAACGCGGCGATGCCGGCATGTCTATGCAGCACAGCCAGCAGCATCGCAAGCCGGTTCGGTTCCAGCCCGACGCTGAGCCGCCGCGGATTCGGTGCGTGCGCTTCATCGACCAGCGCCTGCACCTCCACCAGCAACGGGCGTGATCCCTCCTGCGTGACCATTACGCAAGACCCGGGGACTTGCGTCGGATGATGCGACAGAAATAGCGCCGAAGGATTGGAAATGCCGCGCAATCCGCGCTCCGTCATCGCGAAGACGCCGAGCTCGTTGACGGCACCGAAGCGATTTTTGATCGCGCGGACGAGCCTGAAGCTCGAGTGGCTATCCCCCTCGAAGTACAGAACAGCATCGACCATGTGCTCCAGGACGCGCGGGCCGGCCAATGCGCCCTCCTTCGTGACATGTCCGACCAGCAGCAGCGCGGTACCCGATGACTTCGCGAAACGCGTCAATTGGGCGGCACACTCACGCACCTGTGCCACGCTGCCTGGAGCGGATTGCAGCGCTTCGGAATACACCGTCTGGATGGAATCGATCACCGCGACGTCCGGTCGTTGCGCAGATAGCACCGAGAGGATCTTCTCCAGCTGTATCTCCGCAAGCAACTCCAGAGCGGACGCGTCGACAGCAAGTCGCCGCGCCCGTAGCGCAATCTGTTGAGCGGACTCCTCTCCGCTCACGTAGATCGCGTTGCAGCTGCGCCCCAGAATGGCGAGAGACTGCAGTAGAAGAGTCGATTTGCCGATCCCGGGATCGCCGCCGAGCAGCACGACCGCGCCATCCACCAACCCGCCGCCAAGCACCCGATCGAGCTCGTCGATGCCTGTGGGCCTGCGCGGCTCTTCGCGGGCATCAACGTCGGCGAGCTTCTGCAATTTGCTGGCTGCAGCGATGGACTGATAACGGGAGCCACCCGATTTTTCGGCAATGGTCTCGACCAGAGTGTTCCAGGCCGTGCAATGCGGGCACTGGCCCTGCCATTTCAGGGTCTGTCCGCCGCACTCGGTGCACGTATAGACTGTTTTCGTCTTCGCCATCTTGTCAGACCGATTCGTTGACTGGCACGCGGCGTGCCAATGCACACATGAGCTCGTAGCTGACCGTACCCGCCGCGGTCGCCACGACCTCGATCGGCAAGCCCTTTCCCCAAAGTACGACCGGCGAGCCGACACGCGCGCCGGGGGCTTCGGTGAGGTCGACACACAACATATCCATGGACACCCGCCCCACCAACGCCACCTTTTTGCCATCGACAAGCACGGGTGTGCCGTTAGGCGCATGGCGCGGGTAGCCATCCGCATAGCCGCACGCGATAACGCCGACCCGCATTGCGCGATCGGCCGAGAAACCGCGGCCGTAACCGACGCTATCGCCAGGTTTCAGGTGCTGGATGGCAATGATCTCACTCGTGAGCGTCATGACCGGGTGCAGACCCAGGTCCTGCGCGCTGGCCGCCTGCAGCGGACTTGCGCCATACAGCATCAATCCCGGGCGCACCCATTGACCTTGCGCGTCTGGGAAGCGCAGCAATGCGGCCGAATTGGCCAAAGACCAGCGGTAGCCCGGACGCGCTACGCGCGTTTCGAATTCGCGCATCTGCCAGTCGATGCCCCCGGCGCCTTCGGCGTCCGAAAAATGAGTCGCCAGAATCAGTTCCCGAGCACACGGCAATGCAAGGGTCTCCTCGATCACGGCCGACGCGTCCGCGCAGGCAAACCCCAACCGGTTCATGCCGGTGTTGAACTTCAGAAACAAGTCGATCTTGCTCGAGCCGGGCAGCGCTTTGAGCATCAAAAGCTGTTCGCGCGCATGCACCATCAGCGTCAAGTCGTGATGCGCGATCTCCGCCAACTCTTCCGCGCGGAAACAGCCCTCCAGCAGCAGAATGCGCTGCCGGAATCCGGCATCACGCAGGCGCACGGCATCCTCGAGTTCAAGTAACGCAAATCCGTCCGCGTCCGCCAGCGCGCGGGCCGCGCGCAACAATCCATGGCCATAGGCGTTGGCCTTGATGACAGCCATGACCGCCGCATTCCCCGCGAAGCGGCGCGCAACAGCAAGATTGTTCTTTAGCGCGGCGAGATCGAAACTAGCCTGGATGGGTCGGGCCATGTATGTTGAGTCGTCCCACGATGATTCATGATTTAACGGTCGCGATATTCTATGCGTTTGGCCGCGCGATCAGACAGTCGTTTGTCGTGACGGGTGCAATCCCGGCACTGTTATGTGGTATAAAACCCGCCGCGAAGGTGCAATGATCTCCAACGACAAGAATTCGAACTCACCGCCCCTACCCGCTCCGACCCCATGAATCGCGGGTTTTACACCATCCTGGGCGCCCAATTTTTCTCCGCGCTGGCCGACAATGCCTTGCTGTTCGCTGCCATCGCACTGCTGGCGAGCCTGAACGCGCAGGCTTGGCAAACGCCCGTGCTGCAGCAGTTCTTCGTTTTCGCATACATTGTGCTGGCGCCGTTCGTGGGTCCGTTCGCGGATTCCCTGCCCAAGGGGCGCGTCATGTTCGTGGCCAACGCGGTGAAGTTGCTTGGCTGCATAGCCATGTTGATGGGGACCCACCCGTTGCTCGCTTACGGTCTCGTCGGTGTCGGCGCCGCAATGTATTCGCCTGCAAAATACGGCATTCTGACCGAATACCTGCCGCATCAGAAACTCGTGCTTGCCAACGGGTGGATGGAGGGCCTGACGGTTGCCGCGATTATCCTGGGTTCGATCGTCGGGGGCATCATGGTCAGCCCGCGCTTTGCCGATTACGTGTTTGCCCGGCTGCAATTGCCGGTGGTGAGTAGCATCAATACGCCCCCGGAGCTGGCCATCAGCGTCATCCTGGTGCTTTATTTCATTGCAGCCGTGATTAATCTGTATATCCCGAAAGTCGCGATCGATCACAAACTGCCGAAACGCAATCCCATGTTCATCATGCAGGACTTCTGGCACAGCTTCCGCTTGCTGTGGCGCGATCCGCTGGGACAAGTATCGCTGGCAGTGACCACTCTGTTTTGGGGAGCGGGCGCGACGTTGCGACTGATCGTGCTGATATGGGCGTCCATGGCACTGAATTTCAGCCTTGAGAAAGCTACGCAATTGACCGCAGTCGTCGCCTTCGGCATTGCGCTGGGGTCGGTGCTTGCCGCGAAATACGTTTCGTTAAAACGCGCAGTCCGCGTCCTTCCCGTCGGAATCGCCATGGGATTTCTGGTGATCACGATGGTTTTCATCACTGATTGGCGCATCGCCATTGTTCTGCTGATCGTGATCGGCGCCATGGGCGGATATTTCGTGGTCCCCATGAATGCCCTGTTGCAGCATCGCGGCCATCTTTTGATGGGCGCAGGTCACTCGATCGCGGTTCAGAACTTCAATGAAAACTTGTCCATCCTGGTACTGCTGGGGATTTATGCCCTCATGATCAAGCTCGACGTATCCATCCAGGCAATCATCGTCTCGTTCGGCTTGTTCATCTCACTTTCCATGACCTATCTGACCCGAAGGCACTGGCATGACCAGGATCGTAGTTAAAGACGGGGCCGCGTCCCTAAAGCACGACCGGCCGGTCAGATAGTTCGTTCGCACGCCCGCTTGCGCCCGGGTAGTGCGTTTCGAGGATCTGCGAAACTCGGTCGATGCCGATCAAGACCGCGCGTTCGAACTCGCCGTCGCGCAGCGCGCTTTCCATGGCATGACAGACAGCTTCCCAGCCCGACGCACCGACGAGGCCATAAATGCCACGATCGGCCACGATCTCCACGTCGTGGTCGGCGAGCAGCAAGTAGATCAACACGCCGTTGTTGTGCTGGGTGTCCCAGACTCTCAATGCGGAGAAGACTTCGAGCGCCCGCTCGCGCGCTGATTCGCCTTGCAACAGAGAGGACGTATCGAGGGCATGCTCGACGGCAAACCGGATTTGGCCGCCATGGCGTGTTTCCGATAGTGCAATTGCCTGTTCGATGCGGCTCATGGTCGCTGGCGGGAACGCGCGGCGCGTGCGCCACGGCGGAGACATCAGATGACGTAACAGTCTGCGCATTGTCATGCTACCAGCGCCCCGACGCCCCGCCGCCTCCGAATCCACCGCCGCCGCCACCGAACCCGCCGCCACCGCCGAATCCGCCACCGCCGAATCCGCCGCGGCCGAATCCACCGCGGCCAAAGTGGCCTGGCATGCCGCTGCCCCCACCGAGCAAAGTCACCACGAATGCCAGGAACCCCCCGAGCAGTGCCACCAGAAGGGGTGCAACGATCAACCACGCCAGCAGTCCGATGCCGACACCGACAATCAGCGCGCCGGGCAAACGGCCAAACAAGCTGCGCAAGATCGCACCTCCAGCCAATGTCGCGACGGCGAACAACACAAAATATGATTCAAAGGACTTTGCGCCGTTGCCGCCTGGTGCGCGCGTGCTGACCGGGGGCAAAGCTTCCCCGTCCAACAATTGCATTACCCGATCGACGCCGTTATCAATTCCCGCGTAGAAATTCCCGTCGCGAAACCCTGGAATGAACACTTCCTCGATCAGGCGCTTTGCGGTGGCATCCGGAATGATCCCTTCCAATCCGTACCCGACTTCGAGGCGCATGGTTCGATCCGATTTCGCCACGATAATGATGAGGCCGTCGCTGACGTCCTTACGGCCGATCTTCCAGGCTTCGGCGACGCGAATGCCGAACGATTCGATAGGCTCGGGAAAAGTCGTTCCCGTCAGAAACACGACAATCTGACTGCCTTTGCGCTGCTCATATGCACTGAGCTTGGCTTCCAGTGCGCGCTGCTGCTCCGCTGTCAACGTGCCCGTTTCATCGATGACGCGACCGGTAAGTGGCGGAATCGGCCGGTCCGCGGCCCACGCAAGCAGGCTGACAAGCAACAGCGCGGCGATCAGCGCCGCCCGCGTGACCACGCTCATGGGTTATTTATCCGGCGCAGGAACAGGAGCAGGTTTGGAAAAATCTACAGTCGGTGGCTTCGATATGGCCTGCTCGTTTTCCACGGCGAACGAAGGCTTCACGTCATGACCGAACATCATGGCGGTGAGATTGGTCGGAAAAGACCGAACCGTCGTGTTGTATTCTTGCACCGCCCGGATGTAACGCTGACGTGCGACCGTAATCCGGTTCTCGGTACCTTCGAGTTGCGCTTGCAAATCACGAAAGTTCGCGTCCGACTTCAGTTGCGGATAGTTCTCCGCGACTACCAGCAGTCGCGACAGCGCCGAGGTCATCTCTCCCTGTGCCGCCACGAACCTGGCAAAAGCGGCGGGATCGTTTACCAGTTCCGGCGTGGCCTGGATGCTGCCCACCTTGGCCCGCGCATTGGTAACCCCCAGGAACACTTCCTGCTCCTGTGCAGCGAACGCCTTTACCGTATTGACCAGATTCGGAACCAGATCCGCACGCCGCTGATACTGATTGAGCACTTCGCCCCAGGCAGCCTTGATACCTTCGTCCTGAGACTGCAACGTGTTGTACCCACATCCGCCAAGGGCGGATATGCAAAGCAACAACAACGACAGCGCGGCAATACGTTTCATGACATCCTCCGGAAAAGACTGGCGCCCTTCACTTGGGGACGGCCGACTTGTGTTTCAAGTCCTTCATGGTTTCAACGGCAAAGCACAAATCTTCCCACGACTTTGATTTGTCCGTCAGGTTGCGTAACAGGTACGCCGGATGATAAGTCACGATCACCGGGATGCCCCGATACTCATGCATGCGACCGCGCAAACTTGCCAGGGACCCCTCGCGTCCGAGCAAGTTTTGCGCCGCCACCTTGCCAAGCGCGACGATGAGCCGCGGCCGGATCAGCGCAATTTGCCTGCTCAGGTAGGGTTCACACGCCCGCGCTTCGGCCGGCTCCGGCGTGCGGTTGCCCGGAGGACGGCACTTGACGATATTGGCGATATAGACGTTCTTTCCGCGGCGCAGCGCAATCGCAGCGAGCATGTTATCGAGCAGCTTGCCGGCCTGGCCAACAAACGGTTCACCGCGTTCGTCTTCCTCCGCGCCGGGTCCCTCTCCGACAAATAACCACTCCGCTTTCTCATCTCCGACTCCAAGGACGGCCTGTTTGCGGGTCTGATGGAGCGGGCATGCAGTACATGCGGATGCGGAAGATCTGAGTTGCGGCCACTCGAGCGCGGCGATCCGCGCGACGCGGGCCTCCGCCGAATCCGCGGCAGGGGCGGAGGGTTGCGCAGTCGGCGCATGCACGGCGCTTTGCGCCGCGTCGTCTCGAACCGCGCTGCCGCGACGCACCCAGAGCGGCGATAATCCGAGTTCCTTCAGGATCAAGCTGCGGCGGTTCACAACGCCATTCCCATCAGGATCGCATCCTCGCGGCCCCTTCCGGCCGGGTAATAGCCGCGCCGCAGCGTGATGTCGCGAAAACCAAACTGGATGTACAGCCGCCTCGCAGCGTTGTTCGACGGGCGTACCTCGAGAAACATCTGCGCCGCATCGCTCGAGCGCGCGACGCGCACGAAATGTTCCAACAGCATGCGCCCAAAGCCCCGGCGCTGCCACGGTATTGCCACGCTTAGATTCAGCAAATGAGCCTCCCGCACACCGATCATCAGCACGCCGTAGCCGGCCAGCGCATTCGCGCATTCCACGACCCAGCAGCTGTAGCCAGCCGCCAGCGAATCACTGAAATTCCCGCGCGTCCACGGGTGCGCATACAACACGGGCTCCAGTTCCATGACCTGATCGAGATCCGCCGGCCGCATTGGCCGGAATTCAGGCAAATTATCGAGAAGCGCACTCATCGCTGTTCATGCATTTTAAGGGCGACCTTGTCGCGCACGTACACCGGTGCTGCCTGTTCGGGTGGAAGTCCTCCTCCTGCTGCCAACACCGGTAGCGCAAGCCGCGCAATGGCGCGCGCGTGTGGATGCAACGAAGGCGCGACGCGTTCGAGCTGCCCTTCGTAGCGCCGGTTGAGTTGCTCGGCGTAGACTGCAAAACCGCTTCCGCAACCCACCCAGCCCATGCCCTGAACCGCCGGTGCGGCAGATGCAGGCCCCACGCTCGGTCCGATGATCTCACTCCATGGGCCGCCATGCTCGCGCACGTAGGCGGCATGATAAATCTCGCCCATTCTTGCATCCAGGCATGCGATTACCTTCGACGCGCCAGCTTCCTGCGCCAACGCCAGCAGCGTACCCACTGGAATCACCGGCAACCCTGCGCCATAAGCAAGACCCTGAGCCACGCCGCAGGCGATTCTGAGGCCCGTGAAAGAGCCAGGCCCGGCTCCAAACGCGACGGCGTCGAGCTGGCCTGGCTCGAGGGCGGCAGCGGCCAGCAATTCGTCGATCATGGGCAGGATCAACTCGGAGTGCCTCTGGACGGCGTGCGCCTCGCGGTGCAGGAGTTCTGCGTCGCACAGGAGCGCGGCCGAACAGTATTCCGTGGAAGTATCGAGGGCGAGAAGTTTCAATGCTGATCCGCGGCCGGCGGCGGCCATGCGTTAGCGTCATCGGCGCCAGCGGATTCTAGCCGAACGCAGGCAAATCGCGTTAGTTAGTTATAATCCGAGCATCTCGACCGAATTTGCTGCGTTCTGTCCGTGAGACGGCGCTGTTCTGCGGCCCGCAAGCAAGCACGGGCGGTCGGCCCTGTTGTGCCGAGTCAGTGTCCCTACAAAACATAATATCCGGAGGTTCGTGATGTTCCGCATGCTACGCCGCCTGGGCGCAATTACTGCCGTTATCTTGCTGTCGCACACTGCAGCACATGCCGCAGCCGAGAGCCCGCTGCGCATTGGAGTGATTACATTCCTGTCCGGGCCGGCGGCGGGCCCGTTCGGGGTACCGGCCAAGAACGCCGCCGATTTGCTGGTCGACGCCTTCAACAAGGGCGGCCAGATTCCTGGTTATGAGAAAAAGGGCTTCGGCGGGCGGTCCCTCGAAGTCATTTATGTCGATGAAGCCGGGGGTCCGACCAAAGTCGTGACCGAATACCGTAACCTGGTTGCGCGCCAGAATGTGGACATAGTGATTGGCGTCATATCCAGCGGCGACTGTCTTGCCGTGGCGCCGGTTGCCGAGGAACTCAAGAAACTCACCATCCTGTTCGACTGCGCCACAAACCGGATCTTCGAAGAAGCCTCCTACCGCTATGTCTTTCGCACAACCACCATGGCAACGCAGGAGAACGTCGCCGCCGCGCGATATATTGTCGAGAACCATCCGAATCTAAAAACCTATTCTGGTATCAATCCGAACTACGCCTGGGGCCAGGACGCTTGGACCGACTTTTCCGAGAGCATGAAAGTGCTGCTGCCGGCTGCAAAAGCCTCCACCAACGTCACACCGAAACTCGGAGCCGGCCAGTACAACACGGAGGTGTCCGCCCTGCTGGGCAGCGATAGCGGAATCATCCAGAATTCTCTGTGGGGCGGCGATCTTGAAGCGTTCATCCTGCAGGCAGCCCCGCGTGGCTTGATGTCGCGCACGCCGAACATCATGATCACGGGTGAAACCGTTCTTGAACGCCTTGGCGACAAGTTACCCGACGGCACGATGATCGGCGCCCGCGGTCCGAACGGCCCCTTCGCACCGCCTACCAGCCTGAACAAATGGTTCCAGAAGGCCTTCAAAGAGCGATTCGGCGTGGCACCGGTGTATGCGTCCTACCACCTGGCCACGGCATTCTTCGGCGCGAAGGCGGCGTTCGAGAAAGCCCAGACCGAGCATAAAACCCGCAGCCCCAGCAACGACCAGATCATCGGTGCGCTGGAGTATCTGAAATTTGAATCCGTCGCCGGAACGGTGGATATGGCCCTCGGCAAAGGCCATCAGGCCGTGCAGCACGTGCCGTATGGAACGGTCAAGAAAGTCGATGGAAAAGTTACGCTGACCAACATCAAGTACTACCCGCCGAGCCAGATCAGCCCGCCCGACGGGGTCAAGAGCATCGACTGGATACGCTCCGGTTTCAAACGCTAAAGCGTGATGCAGCAACCAATGCGGGTTAAGCGGGATTCCGCCAGCCCGCTGTGCCCGGCGCCATGTCCGGGCCCGATTCACCAATTCAGGATCGATTGCAATGGAAATCTCAGTGACCGGGTTGCGCGTACTGATTACTGCCGGCGCGGCCGGTATCGGCCGCGCCATGACAGATGTGTTTTACAACGCCGGTGCCCGCGTGCATATTTGCGACGTGGTGCAAGGGGCGATCGATGCAACGTTGCGGACCTTCCCGGACGTCACGGCTACGCTCGCCGACGTATCTAAACTCGATGATGTGCAGCGCCTGTTTGCCGACATAGAGCGTTGTCTCGGCGGGCTGGATTGCCTGATCAATAATGCGGGCATTGCAGGTCCAACCGGCAAAGTCGAGGATATTCCAGTCGAGGAATGGCTACGCTGCATCGATGTGGACATGAACGGCATGTTCTACTGCACGCGGCTGGCGATGCCGCTCATCAAGGCGGCCGGCGGAGGCTCGATCATAAACCTTTCGTCCGCTGCCGGACGTCTTGCCTTCCCCTTTCGCACGCCCTACTCCGCGGCCAAATGGGGCGTAGTGGGCTACACCAAGAGTCTTTCAATGGAGGCTGGACCCGACAACGTGCGTGTGAACGCCATTCAACCGGGTGTGGTTGAAGGCGAGCGCATCAATCGCGTGATTGAAGCCAAGGCCAAGGCAGTCGGCATCAGCTTCGAAGAACAGAAGAAAATTGCCCTGGAGCGAGTGTCCATGCATCGCATGGTCAGCCCCTACGACATCGCAAACATGGGTCTGTATCTTGCCAGCGATGTCGGCAAGAACATTACAGGCCAGGCCATCTCGGTTTGTGCCGGCGTCGAGATGCTGGGATGAACGCAGTGAGGAACAACCAGGAAACAGCATGGAAAATATAGCAATCATCGGCTCCGGTCTGATCGGTCGGGCATGGGCAATGGTGTTCGCGCGTGCCGGGCATCCGGTCAGGCTCTATGACGCGGCACCCGGCGCGGCGCAGAAGGCTCTCACGCTGATCCACGAAGGTCTCGAAGAATTACGGGAGTTCGGATTGATCAAGGAAGCAGCGGGCACGGTCGCACAGCGCGTATCTGCTGCGGGCAGCCTGGCGCAAGCGATACAGGGGGCAGATTATGTCCAGGAGAATACGTCCGAAAATCTGGAAATCAAACGCGCGGTGTACCGTCAGATGGACGAGATCGCGCAGCCACATTGCATACTCGCGAGTTCGACCTCGACCATTCAGACTTCTCGCTTCAGCGAGGGCCTGGCGGGAAAGCATCGCTGCATCGTCGCCCATCCCGTGAATCCACCGCATATCGTGCCGATCGTGGAGATTTCTCCAGCCCCATGGACGAGCGCCGAGGTGGTCGCCAGGACACGGGCGCTGCATGACAAGGTGGGTCAGGTCGCCATCACCGTCAACAAGGAAATCGAGGGTTTTATACTGAATCGGCTGCAGGCCGCGCTGCTGCTCGAGGCCTGGCAGCTTGTCAGGGGAGACTACGTTTCGGTCGAGGATCTCGACAAGTGCATCAAGGATGGACTGGGCTTGCGATGGTCGTTCATGGGACCGTTTGAAACAATCGATCTCAACGCGCCGGGAGGCGTGCCCGACTATGCCAAACGCTATGGGCCAGTGCTGAAAGGCATGATGAGCAACGTGAAAAGCGATGCGTGGGATGACGCCCTGGTGGCCAAAGTGGATGGCGAGCGCCGCAAACTCATGCCCCAGGAAGCCCATGCTCAACGCGAAGCCTGGCGTGACCGCAGGCTGATGGCACTGATCGCACATAAACGCGATGCCGCAAAGAAAATCGGCAACTGAAACTGCTACCGGAGAAAACAAAATGGCCAATAAAGTCATCATTACCTGCGCTGTAACCGGCGCCATTCATACGCCTTCGATGTCGCCTCATCTTCCGATCACGCCGGACGAAATCGCGGATGCCGCCATTGGTGCGGCGAAAGCCGGCGCCGCGATCGTGCACTTGCACGCGCGCGAGCCCAAAGACGGACGCCCGACGCAGGATCCGAAAATGTTCATGCAGTTCCTGCCGAGGATCAAGGCCGCCAGCGACGTGGTCGTCAATCTCACAACCGGTGGCGCACCGACCATGAGCATAGAGGACCGTTTGCAACCGGCGCTGCAGCTGCGGCCCGAAGTTGCGTCGCTCAACATGGGATCGATGAACTTCGGGCTTTACGAAATGATCCCGCGCGTAAAGGAATGGAAGCACGATTGGGAAAAACCTTACCTGGCAGGATCCGACGACCGCATCTTCAAAAACACGTTCAAGGACATCGCGCATATCCTGCAATCGTGCAGCGACAATGACACACGGTTCGAAATCGAGTGTTACGACATCGGCCATCTTTACACGGCCGCGCACTTTCTCGACCGTGGCCTGGTCAAGCCGCCGCTGTTCATCCAATCTGTATTTGGCATCCGCGGTGGCATCGGCCCGCATCCAGAGGACGTTTTGCATATGCGGCGCACGGCCGAGCGCCTGTTCGGCGACCAGTACCAGTGGTCGGTGCTGGGCGGGGGGCGCAACCAGATGTATATCGCCACGCAGTCCGCGGTCATGGGCGGCAATGTACGCGTCGGCCTGGAAGACAGCCTCTGGATCGGGAAGGGCCAGCTTGCAAAAACCAATGCAGACCAGGTCAGCAAGATCCGTCGCATTCTCGAAGAGCTTGGCCTGGAGGTCGCTACACCCGATGATGCGCGCAGGATTCTGAAGCTCAAGGGAAAGAACAACGTCAACTTCTAGCGCAGCTTGATTCGATGAAGACCAACAGAATTGCGGTCATCGCCGGCGACGGCATAGGCAAGGAAGTCATGCCAGAAGGCGTGCGAGTCCTCGAGGCGGTAGCGGGCAAATTCGGCATCGACCTGGCGTTCGATCATTTCGACTGGAGCTGCGACAATTACGACAAGCATGGCTGGTGGATGCCCCCGGACTGGCGGTCGAAAATCGAGCACCACGATTGTATTTTCTTTGGCGCGACCGGGTGGCCTGCAAAAGTTCCTGATCACAAGTCTTTGTGGGACTCCCTGATACTGTTCCGGCGCGGCTTCGATCAGTACGTGAACCTGCGCCCGGTGCGTCTCATGCCTGGCATCACGCCGCCTCTGGCGGGTCGCAAGGTCGGGGATATCGACTATTACGTGGTCCGCGAGAACACCGAAGGCGAGTATTCCTCGGTGGGCGGCCGCTTGTTCGAGGGCACCGAACGAGAGATGGCAATGCAGCAGTCCATCTTCACGCGCAAAGGCGTAGACCGCATCCTGAAGTTTGCGTTCGAACTCGCCCTGCAGCGACCGCGCAGGCAGGTGACGTCGGCCACAAAATCCAATGGCATATCCATCACCATGCCTTACTGGGACGAGCGCTTTGCTTCAATGGCTAAAAGCTACCCGCAGGTAAAAACCGACCAATATCACATCGACGGACTGACGATCCAGATGGTGCTGAATCCGCAACGCTTCGATGTCATCGTCGCTTCGAACCTGTTCGGCGATATCCTTTCCGATCTCGGTCCGGCAACTGCAGGAACCATCGGCATCGCCCCTTCGGGCAATATTAACCCGGAGCGTGCGTTTCCTTCGCTGTTCGAACCCGTACATGGCTCCGCGCCAGATATATTCGGGCGCAGAATTGCCAACCCCATCGGGCAAATCTGGTCGGGCGCCATGATGCTCGACCATCTTGGCTATGCGCCCGCCAGCGCGGCCATAATCAAGGCAATCGAGCAATGCCTTGCCCAGGGACCGCGCACCCCCGACGTTGGCGGCAAGGCCACCACCGAAGACGTTGGCAAGGCCATTGCCGCGGCCCTCACCGGGTAACAGGCATCGATGAAAACTTACAGAATCGCAGCCATTCCGGGCGACGGAATCGGCACAGAGGTCATCGCCGCCGGCATCGAAGTGCTCGAGTCCCTCGCCGTGCGTGATGGCGGCTTCAGACTCGAATTCGAGCATTTCGACTGGGGCAGCAACTACTACCTTAAGCACGGAGCCATGATGCCCGCGGACGGGCTGGACCGGCTCAAGCCCTTCGACGCCATTTATTTCGGCGCGGTCGGTTCCAGGGAAGTGCCGGACCACGTATCGTTGTGGGGCCTGCGCCTGAACATCTGCCAGAGCTTCGATCAGTACGCCAACGTGCGGCCGGCCCGTGTGCTGCCGGGGATCGATCCGCCCCTGAAACTCGTCTCCCCTGCCGATCTTGACTGGGTCATCGTGCGCGAGAATTCCGAGGGCGAGTATTCCGGTCAGGGCGGCCGCAGCCATCGTGGACTGCCCGAGGAAATTGCGACCGAGGTTTCCATATTCACACGCGCCGGGGTGGAACGCATACAGCGCTTTGCGTTCGAGCTTGCGCAGGGTCGGCCCAGACGCCAGCTGACCCTCATTACCAAGTCCAACGCCCAGCGCCACGGCATGGTCCTGTGGGATGAAATCTTTGCGCGCGTCGCCAGGGATTATCCTGAAGTGCACACCGACAAGATGTTGGTCGATGCCGCCACCATGCGCATGGTGCTGAAGCCTGCATCACTCGATGTGATGGTGGCAACCAATCTACATGCCGATATCCTTTCCGATCTGGCCGCGGCGCTGTCGGGAAGCCTTGGCATAGCGCCGACCGCGAATCTCAATCCGGAGCGTAAATTCCCGTCCATGTTCGAACCCATTCACGGCTCTGCGCTCGATATCGTCGGACGCGGCATAGCCAATCCGATTGGCACCTTCTGGACCGCCGTGATGATGCTGCAACATCTGGGCGAGCCCACCGCCGCCGCGAAGCTGATGGGTGCAATCGAGCACGTGACGAGTTCGCGCGTATTTACGCCGGATTTGGGCGGTCGCGCACGCACCGCGGAAGTGACCGCCGCGCTATGCCGCGCCATCGCGGACGCGCCCGGTCACGCCTGACCCAGTCCGGCGGGCATTTTTTGTTGCAGTCCTGGTGAAGAGCCGGTTGCCTGAGGGCACGGATTCGCCCAGAATGCAACGGGCATGATGCTTGCGCGACCCGTTCTGACGGCTTTTGTCAGGTCGCTCTGAGTGCAGATACTTACGGCGGCCCGAACCATCCAACGTGCATCCGACATATCGTGGATTCTTCAAACAAGAAGCTTCGTTCTCGTCCCGACGCCGATACTGAACCGGTCGTCGATGGGGAGGGCACTCTGGCGCTCCCGGACAAGCCTCTGATGGAGGAGTCGGCGCCCATGTCGCCATCCGATGCGGCACGCCGAATCGCCGAACTCGAATATCAGCTCGAACAGCTGCAAACGCAGCTGAGCGCTGCGCACGACAAGCTTCAAAGCATCGATGCCGAGCCTAGCGAGGCGGGACCGACGGCGCCCGACCCACAGGCATCCGCGCGCCAGACACTCGAAGCGCTCAAGGCGAGTCTCGATCGCAAGACGCTGGCGCTGGCGTTTGCGGAGATAGGCACTTGCGAGCTTGACGTCAAAACCTCGATGGTGCATTCATCGGAAATGAGCCTGCGGCTGTTCGGCGTGCGCAGCGATCAGCGCGATGTACCCTATGAAACGCTGATGGAATGCCTGCACCCGGAAGATCGCGCCAAGTTCGATCATGCGCTGGAACAATGCCTCAACGGCACCGGCAACCTTGACATCGAATACCGCGTGGCTTGGATCGACGGTAGTTTTCGGTGGCTGCGCACCAAGGGCGATGCGCTGCTCGATCTCGAGGGCGAACCGATCAAGGTATTGTGGGTCACCGAAGACGTCTCGCAGCGCAAGGACATGGATGCTCGCGTGCGGTTTCTGGCGCATCACGACTTGCTGACCGGCCTGCCCAACCGCACGCTTTTTCAGGACCGCATGCAGCAGGCGCTTGCTGCGGCGAAGCGCATGCAATCGCGCGTTGCTTTGCTTTTCATCGATCTTGACCGGTTCAAAACCGTGAATGATTCGTTCGGTCACCGCGCTGGCGACATTCTTCTGCAGACGGTGGCCGCCCGCCTGCGCGGCTGTGTGCGAGAGACGGATACTGTCTGCCGGCATGCCGGGGACGAATACCTCATTGTGCTGTCTGCCTTGCGGGAACCGACCGAGGCCGCGCTGGTCGCTGACAAGGTGCTGAAGATATTCGACGAGATCTTCGTGCTCGAAAGCCACGAGGTCCAGATTTCGGCCAGTGTCGGCATCAGCATCTATCCGGACGACGGACAGAACATGGAGGATCTGATCCGCAACGCGGACGCGGCGATGTATCAATCGAAAAAAAGCGGCCGCAACCGCTTCGAGTTCTTCACGCCCGAACTGAACGTGCCGGTCGCCGAACGCCTCGTGCTGGCCAGTCAGCTGCGCAGCGCAATCGAAACGAACCAGCTTGTGTTGCATTATCAGCCGCAGTTCGAGACCTCTACAGGTCGAATCGTCGCTGCCGAGGCATTGGTTCGCTGGAATCACAGCCAGCATGGTCTGTTGTTCCCCGACAGCTTCATCGCGCTCGCTGAAGAATCGGACATCATCCAGCTTATCGGCGAGTGGGTGCTGAACGAAGCCTGTCGGCAGATCGCGGAATGGCGTGCGAGACATCTCAACGTCGTGCCTGTCGCAATCAATTTCTCGGCGTTCCAGTTTCGACGTGCAAATCTCGTTGAGAATGTCGCGGCAGCTTTTGCCCGCCACGGCGTCAAGCCTCAACAGCTCGAAATCGAGCTTACCGAGAACGCCATCATGCAGGATCCCAAGGAGACGGCCAAGACGCTCGACCGTTTGCACGAAATGGGCGTCAGTCTTTCCATCGACGATTTCGGTACCGGCTATTCAAGTCTGAATTATCTCAAGCGCTTCCCGATCGACAAACTAAAGATCGATCGCAGCTTTGTCGAGGACCTCCCGCACGACCTGAACGATTCGGCGATCGTCCAGGCAATCATCAACCTGGCGAAAAGCTTGCGCATGGTTGTCGTCGCTGAAGGCGTGGAAACCAGGGCACAGCTCGATTTTCTGCGCTCGCTGAGTTGCGAGGCCTACCAGGGCTATCTGGGCGGAAGACCCGTTGAGCCCGAACGCTTCGCCGCACTGCTCAGTTAGTCGGCGCCAGGGGTTTAACCCGCGCGTCATTCGCCGGGCACGTCGAGGGCTAAACGTCGCGTTCCGGCGCCTGCTGCATCGCAACTTCTGCACGCCTCTCCCCGCAGATCCCGTCTCCTGAGAATCTTCGGTAGCAAAAACATGGGCATCGCGTAAGGCTTTCACGACTTGAACCGGGTAGCTCATAATCTCGTCTTAATCGACTTCAGACCGCCTATGAGCCAGGCACCGACGAACATACTAGTGGTCGACGACGATCAGCGGCTGCGGGAACTGCTTAACCGGTATCTCGGTGAACAGGGATTCGGCGTTCAGTCCGTCGCCAGTGCACCGGCGATGGACAAGGTCATGGGCAAGGAAAATATCGACATGATCATCCTTGACCTGATGCTTCCCGGGGAGGATGGCATGAGCGTATGCCGCAGGCTCAGGGCCGCCGGCATGCGCACCCCCATCATCATGCTGACTGCGAAGGGCGACGAAGCCGATCGCATCGCCGGTCTCGATATAGGCGCTGATGATTATTTGCCCAAGCCCTTCAATCCCCGCGAGCTGGTCGCACGGATCAATGCCGTACTGCGCCGCCAGTCCCCGGTAAATGCGGCGCCAGGCGCGCCGGATGAAAGTCTGAAGCCGGTCAAATTTGGCCCGTTCGAGATCAACCTCGCCACGCGCACACTCACCCGCAGCGGTAAGCAGGTAGGACTGACCACTGGCGAATTTGCCATGCTCAAAGCGCTTGTGACGCATCCGCGCACGCCGCTTTCACGCGACCGGCTGATGGAGCTTGCGCGCGGTCGCGAATACGGCGTCTTCGATCGTAGTATCGACGTGCAGGTGTCACGACTGCGCAGATTGCTCGAGGAAGATCCTGCGCATCCACGCTACATTCAGACCGTTTGGGGCGTCGGATATGTATTTGTGCCCGACGACCATATTACGTAGCGAGTAAAGGTATGACCTGGTTGCCGCAGTCGCTACTGTCGCGCTCGGTGCTTCTGATCTCGGCGCTTCTCGTGGTGAGCCAGATGATCTGGTTCGGGCTGTATCGCACTTACAACGTGCGAACCCAGTCGGAGTATCTTGCCAGCCAGATCGCCAGCGTCATCAGCACGGTCAGCGTGGCTCTGGAGGCAATGCCGGCTTCCGCCCGCCGCAAGTTCAGCGAGAGGTTGCCCGCGCAGCAGAACATCCGGCTGTTGCCTGCAACGGCATGGGACGATGAAGAAGTGCCTCTGCCCGAATCGCCCTTATTGCGCAGCATCAGCGAGCAACTGAAACGGGATTTTTCCGGTGACGCGCAGGCGCTGGTCATGCTCGAGGACGCCACCCGCGCGCTCTGGATCAAGATCAAGGTCAAGAATCAGGCTTACTGGGTGGTATTTCCCCCGGAGTCGCGCGGTTCTGCATCGGCGTGGGCTTGGGCCGGCTGGAGCATATTCGGACTGACGCTGGCAATTACCGGTGGATACTTGCTGATGCTGCGGGTCAATCGACCGTTGCGCGCATTGGCTAACGCTGCCGGGGAAATAGGTGCCGGCAAGACCCCCAGGCCACTCGATGAAAACGGTCCGGTCGAGATTCGCACGCTTTCTCATGCGTTCAATCAAATGACCTCGAATCTCAAGCGCATCGACAGCGACCGTGCCGTGCTGCTCGCCGGCATCTCGCATGATTTGCGCACGCCATTGTCCCGTCTGCGGCTCGGCGTCGAGATGCTTGATGACATCGGGAATGCCGAACTTAAACCCGGCATGATCCAGGACATCGAGGATATGGATGCCATCATCAATCAATTTCTGGATTTCGCGCGCGAAGGCGACAACGAGCCATCATGTCCGGGAGAAGACCTGAATCACATCGTTGCAAACGTGTGTGAGCGTTTCTCGCGCACGGGGCGTGTCATCACGACGCGGCTCGGAGCGCTGCCGCCACTGACGCTGAAGCCGACAGCCACGCAACGCATGGTCACCAACCTGGTCGACAACGCCGTGCGATATGGCGGCCACGAAGTCGAAGTCAGTACCGAGTATGCCGATGGCAATGCCGTCGTACGCGTCATGGATCGCGGGCCGGGGATCCCCGGAAACGATTTTGCGCGCGTGATGCAGCCCTTTACACGGATGGAGGCCTCCCGCGCCGGTGGCAAGGGATCGGGTTTGGGTCTGGCCATCGTCGAGCGCGCGGCGCGAATGCATGGCGGTCGGGTCCGGCTCATGGGCCGCGAGGGCGGCGGGCTGGAAGCAAGGGTCGAATTACCCGCCGTGGTCACGAAGGTTGCGTGATTGCCTCACAACGCGTTCCAGACACGCATCGGTTCGTAGTGTGAACCGCGCGACGTTCGCAGCGATCGGACCAGCGCAAATCCTTCCACTGCCCACTCGATCGGCGTCGCCAATCCGCGCAGCTCGCCGCAATGCGCCCCCTTGACGAGCGTCACATGAGGCGCAAACGCTCGGTTGTCCAGTACGAAGCCTGCGTCGGACAGCCACGTTTGGAGACTGGATACAAACTCTCGCAACGCTGCCGGAGTACGCGACGGGCCCGCCCAACCGATTTCATTGTGCGTCCAGCAGCCCCATCTATCCAGCGTAAGTGTGAAGGGCGTCAAGGCAACGGAGTGCGGCGGACGGAGCAGACGTGCGCATTTTTCCGGGTCGATCGCGCCGACAAACGCGAGAGTCAGATGCATACTTTCCTGCGCGGTGATACGACCCTGAATCTGCGCATGCATTTGTCGCGCCGTCCGGGAAAGTAGCGCACGCACGCGTGCATCCGGCCAAAGGGCGAAAAACACCCTGTCAGTGGCTGGTTTCAGCGCCGTCCGAATTCTGTCGTCTGCCGCCATTCGATCAAAGCGATGGCTTCTGCCGCGATGCCTTCGCCTCGCCCGGTAAATCCGAGACGCTCGGTCGTTTTCGCCTTGACGTTCACACGTGAGGGTTCCACGGCCAGATCGGCGGCAATGTTGGCGATCATCTGTGGGATGTGAGGCGCCATCCTGGGTGCCTGCGCGATAATCGTGGAATCCAGATTGACGAGGTGAAACCCTTCCTGCGCTAGCAGCTTGGCCACTTCGCGCAGCAACAGCCTGCTGTCTGCGCTCTTGAAGCGCGGATCGGTATCCGGGAAGTGCCGTCCGATGTCTCCTAACGCCGCAGCGCCCAGCAAGGCATCACACACCGCATGCAACAGCACATCGGCGTCGGAGTGCCCCTCGAGGCCTTTCTCGAACGCGATGTTGACCCCCCCGATGATCAAAGCACGACCCGCGACCAGCGCGTGGACATCGAATCCCAGGCCTGCCCTCATTGCTGCCCCATCGATTCATTCAAGATCAATTCAGTCAATGCGAAGTCCTGCGCGTGCGTGACTTTGAGATTCAGTGCGTCGGACTGCACCAGCTTCGGCCTGAAGCCAAGCGACTCAACTGCGGCGGCTTCGTCGGTCGCATGCTGCAGGTCGCACGAACGTAACGCGCGCCGCAGCAACTCGTAGCGGAACATCTGCGGTGTCTGCGCTTGCCACAGTCCTGCCCTGGGCTCGGTACCCAGTGAACGCCGTTCGCCGTCTGCGCGTTTGAGCGTATCGGAAACCGGCATTGCCAGCAGGCCGCCTGCACTGTCGTTGCCGACTTCGCCGATGAGCCGATCCAGCATCGAATGGCTCAGACAGGGACGCGCCGCATCGTGCACCAGGATCCAATCGTCGCTCTGGGCGTAACCGGCCATGTGCTCCAGCGCGTTGAGCACGGTCGCCGCACGTGAACTTCCGCCACGGAACAACGCTTCAAGCTTGGCGCCAAAAGGCGACCAATCGTAGGTTCCGAAATAGCGATCTTCGGCTGCCAGAACCACGCAAACGCGTTCGATCGCAGCATGGCGGCACAGCCGGGCGACCGCGAAATACAGCAACGGCCGCCCGCTGACCGGCAGATATTGCTTGGGCAGCAGTCCACCCACGCGGGTGCCGGTGCCGGCTGCTGGAATAACTGCGAGGTAACGGGGCATGGGCGGGGAAAGCCCGCATTATCAGCTCTCGGCGGTGCCCCGGCAACTCATAGTCACGGCGGGCCATGCCGACCGGCGGTCCGCTTACTCTATAATCGCATCTCATCACCAGGCCGCAATAATGCAACTGCCTCGCCTCGCACCGGAACCCGGTGCGCGTACGAAACTCCCTCCCCTGCACGATTCCGCCGATGCTCTGGCGCTGGCGACGTTGCTGCGCAGTCCCAGGCCGTTGCTGGTGCTGACCGAATCCGCTCAGGATGCCGAACGATTGCGACTGGAGTTGGCGTTTTTCGCGCCCGAACTGCGCATTTTTCTGTTTCCGGACTGGGAAACGCTGCCTTACGACAGTTTTTCCCCGCACCAGGATCTCATCTCGGAACGCCTCGCCACCCTGTATCAGATCACCCATGAAGCGTTCGACGTCGCAGTCGTACCGGTCACCACCGCACTGTATCGCCTGCCACCGGCAAGTTTCATCGCCGGGCATACGTTCTTTCTCAAACAGGGGACAAAGCTGCCGGCCGATACGCTGCGCCAGCAATTGGCGCTTGCCGGCTATGCGCACGTCACGCAAGTCGTTTCCCCGGGTGAGTTCTGCTTCCGCGGCGGCGTCGTAGATCTATTCCCAATGGGAAGCGCCCTGCCATACCGCATCGACCTGTTCGACGACGAGGTCGACAGCATCCGCACGTTCGACGTCGACACGCAACGAAGTATCTACAAGGTCAACGATGTGCGCCTGCTGCCCGCGCGCGAATTCCCGACCGACGATGCCGCGCGCACTGCGTTTCGCGTGCGTTTCCGCGAGAAGTTCGAAGGCGATCCGTCCAAGAGCCGGCTCTACAAAGATGTGAGCCAGGGCCTGATGCCGGCAGGCATCGAGTATTACCTGCCTTTATTCTTCGATCGCACCGCGACCCTGTTCGACTACTTGCCTCCCGCGACCCATGTATGCCTGCATCGTGCGATCGCCGAAGCCGTGCGCCAGTTCTGGATCGACACGCAATCGCGTTACAACCTGCTGCGCGGCGATCCGGACCGGCCCCTGCTGCCGCCGGCGGACCTGTTCCTGCGTGAAGACGAGTTCTTTGCGGGTCTCAAGCCGTTCGCGCGGATTGAAGCGCCAGGTCCAGGGGCTGCCGCGGAGTCTGCGGCGCCACTGGCCACCGAAGCCCTGCCCTCCGTGGCGGTCGACCGCCGTGCGCAAAACCCCCTGACTTCGCTGGCGACATTTTGCGCAACCTTTGAAGGCCGGGTCTTGCTCATTGCCGAGAGCCTCGGTCGCCGCGAGACCATGCTCGGACTCTTGCGCGAGTACGGCCTGCAACCGGTGCCGTGCGATTCCTGGGGCGCATTCGAGCAAGCTGAGCAGCCCCTGATGTTGACAGTCGGTCCGCTGCACGCGGGTTTCATCGATCCCGAGCGCCGCATTGCGATCATCACCGAGAACGAACTCTACCCTTCGCAGGTCCGCACTCGCGCCACCCGCGAGCGGCGTATCGCTACCGAGGGCCTTTTACGAGATCTTTCCGAAGTCAAGATCGGCGATCCCGTGGTGCATTCCCAGCACGGCATCGGCCGCTATCTTGGTCTTGCGACCATGGACCTTGGCGAGGGCGCGACCGAGTTCCTGACCCTGGAGTACGAGGCTGGCGACAGGCTGTACGTGCCAGTTTCGCAGCTTGCCGTGATCAGCCGTTACAGCGGCGCCTCCGAGGAGGCTGCGCCGCTGCACAAGCTGGGCAGCGGCCAATGGGAGAAAGCCCGGCGCCGCGCAGCTGCGCAGGTGCGCGACACAGCGGCCGAACTGCTGAATCTTTATGCGCAGCGTGCACTGCGCGAGGGCTATGCGTTCAAGTTCAAAGCCCATGATTATGAAGCGTTCCGGGAAGGGTTCCCTTTTGAGGAAACAGCCGATCAGGCCGCCGCAATCGGCGCGGTGCTCGATGACATGCAGAGCGGACGGCCGATGGATCGGCTGATCTGCGGCGATGTAGGGTTCGGCAAGACCGAAGTCGCGTTGCGTGCTGCATTTATCGCCGTCGCCGACGGCAAGCAGGTTGCAGTGCTGGTGCCGACGACATTGCTCGCGGAGCAGCATTTCCAGACCTTCACAGACCGTTTTGCCGACTGGCCGGTCAAGATAGTCGAGCTGTCCCGCTTCCGCTCGAGCAAGGAAACGACAGCCGCACTGGAAGGCCTTGCTGAAGGACGCGTCGATATCGCGATAGGTACGCACAAACTGCTGTCGCGCGGCCTGAAGTTCAAGAATCTGGGACTGACCATTATCGACGAGGAACACCGCTTCGGCGTGCGCCAGAAAGAGCAACTGAAGGCATTGCGCGCGGAAGTGGATGTGCTGACCCTCACGGCAACGCCGATTCCGCGCACATTGGCGATGTCGCTGGAGGGCTTGCGCGATTTTTCGGTCATCGCCACGGCCCCGCAGCGGCGGCTGGCGATCAAGACGTTCGTTGCTCCCATCAGCGACGGACTCATTCGTGAAGCCGTCCTGCGAGAACTCAAGCGCGGCGGGCAGGTGTACTTCCTGCACAATGAGATCGATTCCATCCACACCATGGAGGAGCGCCTGGCAAAGCTGTTACCGGAGGCGCGTATCCGTATCGCGCACGGGCAGATGCCCGAGCGTGAACTGGAACTGGTGATGCGCGATTTCTATCAGGCACGTTTCAATGTCCTCTTGTGCACGACCATCATCGAAACCGGAATCGACGTGCCGACGGCCAACACAATCATCATGAATCGTGCCGACAAGTTCGGCTTGGCTCAGTTGCATCAGTTGCGCGGCCGCGTTGGCCGCTCGCACCATCAGGCCTATGCCTATCTACTGACTCCGGATGAGGACGCGATCGGCGCACAGGCGAAGAAACGGCTCGATGCCATCCAGATGATGGAGGAACTGGGATCTGGTTTCTATCTGGCCATGCACGATCTGGAAATTCGCGGCGCCGGTGAAGTACTCGGCGAATCCCAGAGCGGCGAGATGCAGGAAGTTGGTTTCGCGCTTTATGCCGAGATGCTCAACGCCGCTGTCAAATCGCTGAAAGCCGGCAAGGAGCCCGAGCTTTTAGGCAATTTCAATCTCGGCACGGAGATCAACCTGCACACCCCGGCGCTGCTGCCGGAAGATTACTGCGCGGACGTTCACGAACGCCTCGTGCTGTACAAGCGACTGGCCAATTGCGAGACGCTCGACGAGCTCGAAGCGATGCAGGAGGAATTGGTGGACCGTTTCGGGTTGCCGCCCGAGCCCGCCCAGTGCCTGCTCGAAACGCACCGTCTGCGCATCGCATCGAAGCCCTTCGGCATTGCACGCATCGATGCCGGACCCGACGCGCTGAGTCTGCAATTCATCCCGAACCCGCCGGTCGATCCGATGCGGATCATCAAACTCGTGCAGTCGCGCAGACACTACAAGCTGGCCGGTCCGGACCGTCTGAGAATCGAGGCGAGTATGCCGGACGTGGCTGCGCGCACGGAGCAGGTCCGCCTGGTGCTGAAAGAGCTGCGGTAGAGCGTTGCCGGACAGGCTGTCAGCTGACGCTTCAGTCCCATCTGTCGTCGCGAATAAAGACTTTTCCGCCTTCTACTTTCACCGGAAACGTAGCGGTAGGCTCGTAGGCCGGTGCGGAGAGCGCTTCTCCGGTCCTCACACAAAAACGCGCGCCGTGGCGAGGGCACACGATCTCGTCGCTCTCGATCGGCGTGCCGCTGGTGAGCACCGTACCATCGTGGGTGCAGACATCCTCGATCGCGTAGAACTCGCCGTTGACGTTAAAAACGGCGGCGATGCTGCCGTCAAGGTCGACGGTCTCGTAGTGACCAGGCTTGATACTTGCGGCGTCGGCAACGAAAATCCAGTCTGACATGTTACGTGGGGCTAGGGTTAGCGGCTGGGGGATGACGTCACGACCTTCACGTCGTCACGGCTGTTCAGACTGCCACCACTTCCATTTCAGGATCGATACGCCGGACAAGCCCTTCGATCCCGGCGAGTGTGCCGGAAATAGAGCTGGGGCAACTGCCGCATGCACCCTGGTAGTGAACCTTGAGCGTGCTGCCTTCGAGCCCGACCACATAGAGGTCTCCCCCATCGCTTTGCAGATATGGTCGCACCTCTTCGTCGAGCAATTCGTTGATCTGGTCGAGCTTGAGCTTATCCGTTTCAGAAAGTGCTGCGCCGCCTCCTTCATCCTGGGCCAGCCATGCGGCCGCCTTGGCGAATTCTTCCGAGGTCTTTTCCGCAGCGGGTGCCTCGCGAATCGGTGTCGCCACCTCGCGAAGCAGATTCTGCCAGTCCGCTTCACCATCCTGGGTCACGGTTATCCAGTTGTCGATATAGAACACGTTGGTGACATGTGGAATGGCGAACAGCTTTGTGGCGAGCTCGTCGCGTTGCGCCTGCTCTGAGTTCTCGAACGAGCGAGCCAGGCCATTCGTCAGGGGCTCCTTGAGCACAAACTTTCGCGCGTTCGGATTCGGCGTGTACTCGAGATCGGCGATCTTGGGCATCAGCGTTCGGTCGGGACCGGATCCCGGTCGCCTTCGGTGGAAATGGTGGATTCGGCATTGAGCGCTGCATGCAGGGTATGCCACGGCAAGATTGCGCACTTGACCCGAGATGGCAGGTCTCGCACGCCAGCAAAAACGCTGAGGTGGCCGAGGTGGTTGGGTTCGCTGGCCGTGTCCAGTTTGCCGGTGGCCATGTCGCGGAATTCACGAACCAGCTGCTCGGCTTCCTCGACACTTTTTCCCTTTACATTGGTGGTCATCATCGAGGACGATGCCTTGCAAATCGCGCAGCTCTCTCCTTCGAACGCGATGCCTCCAATCTGGTTGCCGTTCAGCTGCAGGGACAGCCAGATGTGGTCGCCACACAGCGGATTCAAGCCTTCGGCATGATGCGTCGGATCCGCGATCTTGCCCCAGTTGCGCGGCTTCTTGTTGTGATCGAGGATCACTTCCTGATAAAGATGCTTGAATTCCATGATCAATCAGCCAAAAATCTTCCGGACCTTGTGCAGTCCCGCGGCCAGGGCGTCGACTTCCGCCCGCGTGTTGTACAGATAGAACGAAGCACGCACCGTGGCCGCCACGCCGAATCGCTGCATGACCGGCTGGGCGCAGTGGTGTCCGGTGCGCACGGCGATACCTTCCTCGTTCAGGATGGTGCCGACATCGTGCGGATGAACACCTTTTACGCTGAAAGACAGCACACCGGCCTTGTCCTTCGCGGTGCCGACGATACGCACGTCCTTCAAATCCTGAAAAACCTCCGTCGCATAGCTAATCAGGTCGTGCTCGTGCGCCGCGATGCGGTCCATGCCGACGCTTTCAAGATAATCGATGGTTGCACCCAGCCCTATGCCGGCCGCAATGGGCGGAGTGCCCGCTTCGAACTTGTGCGGAATCGCGTTATAGGTTGTCTTCTCGAACGTGACCGACAGAATCATGTCGCCACCGCCTTTAAACGGCATCATTTTTTCAAGCAAGGCCGCTTTTCCGTACAACACGCCGATACCGGTGGGACCGCACATCTTGTGCGCGGAGAATGCATACAGGTCGCAATCCAGGTCCTGCACGTCCACCTTCATGTGAGGAACCGCCTGGGCACCGTCCACCAGAACCGGCACGCCGTTGCGATGGGCAAGGGCAATCATCTGCTTGACCGGATTGATGGTGCCCAGGGCGTTGGAGACGTGGGTGATGGCAACGAGTTTCGTGTGACTGTTGAACAGCCGCTCATATTCATCCAGTAGAAGTTCACCGGCGTCATTGCAAGGTATGACGCGCAAGCGAGCGCCCTTCTCCTCACACAGCATTTGCCACGGAACGATATTCGAATGATGCTCGAGTTGCGACACTATGATCTCGTCGCCGGCGCCGATGAAAGCCCGACCGAACCCGTGCATCACAAGATTCAGAGCATCGGTGGTGCCGCTTGTAAAAATGACCTCGCGCGTTTCCCTGGCATTAATGAAACGCTGGATCCGGCTGCGAGCCCCTTCATAGGCAGCGGTCGCGGTCTCCGAAAGGTAATGCACGCCGCGGTGGATGTTGGCATGCTCCGCAGTCTGGTAGCGCACCAGCCGGTCAATCACCTGCTGAGGCATCTGGCTACTGGCCGCATTGTCCAGGAATACCAGCGGCTTGCCGTTGACCTTGAGCTTCAGGATCGGAAAATCGGCGCGAAGCCGCTCGACATCGAGCGCACCGGTGGAGCGCATGGCGTGAACAACGGAATGCGTGGAACTCATGCGTCCTTTCTCCCCTGCGTCTGCTCGAGCACGGCTTTTTCCAGCCGCTCCACTATGGACTTCACGGGAATGCGTTCGATGACTTGCGCGGCAAATGCATAGGTCAACAGATTACGGGCCGCGGCCTCGGATAATCCGCGGCTCTTGAGGTAAAACAGTTCATCGGCCTCCAGCTCACCGACCGTCGCGCCGTGCGCGCACCTGACGACGTCGGCGTAGATTTCCAGTTGGGGCTTTGCGTCGACGCGCGCCTTGTCGGAAATCAGTAAATTACGCGACTGCTGGCCTGAGTCCGTCTGTTGGGCGCCCGGGCGCACCACTATCTTGCCGTTGAACACGGCGTGCGCGCCGCCCCCGACCACCGTCTTGTGCAACTGCCGGCTGCGTCCAAGCGCATGCGCGTGATCGATACTGCTATGCAGATCCGCCAATTGCCGGCCGCCGATCATCGTAAGGCCGTCAACTGAAAATTCGGTTGCTTTGCCGGCCTGCGTAACAAAGAGATTGTGACGGGAGATCCGCGCTCCCAGCGTCATGGTCCAAACGCCGTAAAAGCCGTCCTGCGCGACCCGCACCGACGTATTGCCAATGTGAAATCCTGTGGGCGCCTCGCGCTGCAGTCTCACGTGAGACACCCGCGCATTCTCGGCGATGCTGAATTCGCTTACGGCATCGGTCAGATAGGCGCCTTCGGCGGTCCCGATAAAATCCTCGACCACTGTGCACTGCGCGCCGCTCTCCGCGACTACCAGCACGCGCGGATAGATCGCGCTGTCCTTCCGGGTGGCCACGAACAATATATGAATGGGCCGTTCAATCGCGCGATTGCGCGCGACATGAATCAGGGCCCCGTCCTGCAGGAAGGCCGTATTGACCGCTGCGAACGCGTCGTGCTCGAAATCGGCAAGTTGCGCAAGATGCGTTCTGGCAATGCCTTCCGCTGGTCCCGACAGGCTGCCCAGAGCGGCCACGCTCATGCCTTCGTCCGCGGTCATCTCCGACAGATCCGCTGAGAACCGGCCATCCACGAAGACGAGGCGGGTCTGCGCTTCCGGAACCGCGTGTTCGCGCACCAGGGATGGCTCGACTTTCGCGCCCCCCGCCGCGGGCTTGAAGGCAACCTTGTAAATGGGCGACAGATCGGTAAAACGCCACTCTTCATCGCGCGTCGTGGGGACGGTCAATTCGTTGGCGCGCTCCACCGCGCGCATGCGTAACGACCGCTGCCACGCGCCGCCGGTGTCCGCCAACGCGTCCCGGCCCTGCAGCAGGTTGCCCAAATAATCGTCGACGTGTATCACGCCGCAACCCCGCCCTTCGCTTCGGCCGCCACCCAGTCATATCCACGCTTCTCGAGTTCCAAGGCCAGCGATTTATCCCCGGTCTTGATGATGCGCCCGCCCTCCATGACGTGTACGTAGTCGGGCACGATGTAATTGAGAAGCCGCTGGTAATGCGTGACCAGAACAAGACCGGAATCCGCGTTATGCAGCTTGTTCACACCGTTTGCCACCACGCGCAGCGCGTCGATGTCCAGTCCCGAGTCCGTCTCGTCGAGAACCGCGAGCTTGGGCGCGAGCAGCGCCATTTGCAGAATTTCATTGCGTTTCTTCTCGCCCCCGGAAAAACCGGCGTTGACGCTGCGTTCAAGAAACGACGCGTCGATTTCCAGCAATTTCATTTTCTCGCGCACGAAATCATCGAACTCCAGCGGATCAAGTTCATCGGCCCCGCGGGCGCCCAGAACAGTGTTGTATGCCAGCCGCAGAAACGCGCTGTTGGTCACGCCGGGTACTTCGATCGGATACTGGAAACCCAGAAATACACCCGCTCGTGCGCGTTCCTCCGGCGCCAGCGCGAGCAAGTCGGCGCCCTCGAAAAGCACCGTCCCGCCGGTAACCTCGTAGGATGGATGCCCGGACAGCACCTTGGCAAAGGTGCTTTTCCCGGAACCGTTAGGCCCCATGATCGCGTGCACTTCGCCAGCCCGAACCGTGAAATTGATTCCCTTGAGGATGGTTCGCTGGTCGATCTGCGCAGTGAGATCGCGAACTTCCAGCAAAACGGGTGCGTTCTTTCTGATCATCCGACGCTTCCCTCCAGTTTGAGACCCAGCAACTTGGTCGCCTCCACGGCGAACTCCATTGGCAGCTGCACGAATACGTCTTGCACGAAACCGTTGATGATCATGGAAACCGCATCTTCCGCGTCGATGCCGCGACTGGAAAAATAGAACAGCTGATCCTCCCCGATCTTTGACGTCGAGGCTTCATGCTCGACTTTCGCCGTGCTGTTGTTGACCTGAATATAAGGGAACGTGTTGGCGCCGCACCGATCGCCGATCAACATGGAATCGCACTGCGAAAAATTGCGCGCCCCTTCCGCGCGGGCACCGATCTTCACCAAACCGCGGTAACTGTTGTTCGACACACCGGCGGATATACCTTTGGAAATGATCTTGCTGCGAGTGTTCTTGCCGATATGCACCATCTTCGTACCGGTGTCGGCTTGCTGGTGGTGGTTGGTCAGCGCGACCGAATAGAACTCTCCCACCGAGTTATCGCCCTGCAAGATACAGGAGGGATACTTCCAGGTGATCGCCGAGCCCGTCTCGACTTGCGTCCAGGAGATCTTGGAGTTAGCGCCCTTGCATAACCCGCGCTTGGTCACAAAATTGTAGATCCCGCCCTTGCCCTGTTCGTCTCCTGCATACCAGTTTTGCACCGTCGAGTACTTGATTTCAGCATTTTCGAGGGCTACCAGTTCAACGACGGCCGCATGCAACTGGTTGGTATCGAACTTCGGCGCGGTGCACCCCTCAAGGTAGGAGACGTGCGCACCTTCCTCGGCAACGATCAGCGTGCGCTCGAACTGTCCCGATTCCTGCGTATTGATGCGAAAGTAAGTGGACAATTCCATCGGACAACGCACCCCTTTGGGGATGAAGCAGAACGAGCCGTCGGTGAACACGGCAGAGTTGAGCGCTGCATAAAAATTGTCACCCGCCGGCACGACAGTGCCCAGATACTGACGCACCAGGTCGGGATAATCTTTGACCGCCTCGGAGAACGAACAGAAGATGACCCCGGCTTCGGCGAGCTTCTTTCTGAACGTCGTCGCCACCGATACGCTGTCGAAAATGACATCTACGGCCACGCCGGCCAGGGCCTGGCGTTCGTTCATGGGTACGCCCAGTTTCTCAAAGGTGCGCAGCAACTCCGGATCCACCTCATCCATGGAGGCCAGTTTTTTCGGCTTGGGCGCGGAAAAATAACTGATGTCCTGGAAATCGATCCTCGGATACTTGACGTTCGGCCACGCCGGCTCGGACATCGTCAACCAGTGGCGGTAAGCATTCAGCCTGAACTCGAGCAGCCACTCGGGCTCGCTCTTCTTGGCTGATATGAGACGAATGACGTCCTCGTTCAATCCTTTTGCGACGACATCGGATTCGATGTCGGAGACGAATCCATGCTTGTAAGGTTGGTTGACCAGGTTCTGGATGACTGCACTCACTGTGTCCTCCTCGAATCAGATCTTGTCGACGGTGAAACTTTCACCACAACCACACATTGCGGTCGCCTTGGGATTTTCAACTTTGAACGCCTCGTTCAAGCCTTCGCGCGCATAGTCGAGGACCGATCCGTCGATAAACTCCAGGCTTTTCTTGTCCACCACGACTTTCACGTCGCGCGTTTCGAACAAGTGGTCGTTGGCACCGATTTCTTGGGCATAGTCGAAAGTATATGCAAGCCCCGAACAGCCCACTGTCTTGACGCCAAGTCGCAGGCCTACCCCTCCTCGCTTCGCGAGGGCATTGCGAATGTGTCTGGCCGCATTCTCGGTTACTGTGATTGCCATGTGCGTTTGCTCCGTCGATGTCCCGCGCCTAGACGGCCACTGCCGTCAAGCGCCGCAACCTTGATACGGTTGCGTCAAGCGCATGCAAGAAATTTTTCACTTCTTCAACCGTGTTCTGGGCTCCAAAGCTCACCCTGACCGCGCCACGGGCAAGTTCCGGGCTTACGCCCATCGCCAGCAGCGTGGCACTCGGGTCCGTGCTGGTGCTCGAACATGCCGCTCCGCTTGCCACCGCGAAACCCGCCTTATCCAATTCGATAACCAGCGTCTCTCCGTCGATGTCCGAAAAAGCAAAGTACGTCGTATTCGGGAGGCGCTCGGCGCTGCCGCCGAATATAGTTGCGCCCAGTGCTGCCGCACCGTGCTCCGCGAGGTCCCGCAGTTGGCTTGTGCGTTGCGCAAGCGCCTGCATGCGCTCTGTAGCCAGGGCGCAAGCGGCGCCGAACCCCACGATGGCGGGCACATTCTCCGTGCCCGAACGCATGCCGCGCTCATGACCGCCGCCGTGCACGATCGGCTTCAACTCCAGGCGCTTGTCCACGATCAGCGCACCAATGCCTTTCGGCCCATAAATCTTGTGTGCCGACAGACTCATGGCGTGTACCCCCAGCGCCTGAAAATCCACCTGGATCTTGCCGAGCGCCTGCACCGCGTCGGTATGCATCCACGCGCGCGTTTCGCGAGCCATGGCGGCGAGTTGCGCAACCGGCTGAATCACGCCGGTTTCATTGTTCGCCAACATGACCGAGACCAGCGCCGCGGGTTCGCGCAGGAGCACTCGCGCAGCTTCCAGATCGATGCGTCCCCGGCTGTCGACCGACAGTTTGCGCAATGTCCATCCCTGCCGTATCAGATCCTGCGCAGGCTTGGCCACACACGGATGCTCGATTGCGCTCACCGCAACTTGCGCTGGTTTCAGATAGGCAGCAGCGCCGCGCACGAACAGATTGTTCGCCTCGGTTCCGCCGGACACGAAAACTACCTGCGTTGGCTGCACGTTTACCGTGCTGGCGATTTGTTCGCGCGCGTTCTCGACTGCACGGCGGGCCCGGGTACCGAAATCATGGCGACTCGATGCATTGCCAAAGTCCTGCCTCAGAAACGGCAGCATTTGCGCGAGAACGCGCTCGTCGATCGGCGTCGTCGCATTATGATCAAAATATGCTTGCATCGAGCATCCTTATACAGCCGCCGGCTCTTTCGCCTTGCCCGCGCTCGAGCGGTTGTCATGTATGTGCATGACTGCCACGTCGCTCGATTTCTTGAGTTGCTTGTCCACGAGCTCAGACAATTTGACCGCGCGCAGATAGTCAAAGATGTGGCGATTCAGATCGGTCCACAAGTCATGCGTGATGCATTTCTTGTCGTCCTTGCAGTTTTCCTTCCCACCGCACTGGGTGGCGTCAATCGGTTCGTCCACGGCAATAATGATGTCGGCAACCGATACCTGGTCCGTGCGCCCAGCCAGGTTATAACCGCCGCCCGGGCCCCGCACACTCTTTACCAGTGCCCGGCGACGCAGCTTGCCGAACAACTGCTCCAGGTACGAAAGAGAAATCTTCTGGCGTTCACTGATATCCGCGAGCGTCACAGGCCCTGACGCGTTATTCAGCGCCAGATCAATCATTGCCGTTACCGCAAAGCGTCCTTTCGTGGTCAATCTCATGATCGCCCCCAATAAATTGCAGTGATTTCAATAATATATTGATTCAATCCAAATCCCGACTAGGCCAGTCAAGTTTAGCAAAACCTGACTACTTTAGTCAACTATGCGATTGAGATAAGACGGGTCGAACTTATCCGCTGTGGCACGCGCGTCTTCCAATTTGACGCCCATGCGCGCGAGTTGTTCGAGGATGTAGTCGATGCGCTGATCCGCCGATACACAATGGTCGATGAGCCCATGTATGGCCTTGACCATCGGGTCGTTGGCATCTGCTCCAACGCCATAGGCGGAAAAACCCATCTTCGCGGCGCTTTCCTCGCGGGCACTCTTGGTCTCGTCGTCGAGGATGCGAGCCGGAATACCGACTGCGGTCGCACAGTCGGGCACATCTTTGACGACTACGGCGTTCGACCCGATCTTGGCGCCGCGGCCGATGGTGATCGGGCCGAGAATCTTTGCCCCTGCGCCCACGACCACTCCGTTGCCCAGAGTGGGATGACGCTTACCCTTGTTCCATGAAGTTCCGCCCAGCGTCACGCCGTGGTAGAGCGTGCAATCGTCGCCGATCTGCGCGGTTTCGCCGATGACCACACCCATCCCGTGGTCGATGAAAAAACGCCGACCGATCCTCGCTCCGGGATGGATTTCGATACCGGTGAGCCAGCGGCCAAAATGTGAGGTAAAGCGCGCCAGCCACTTCAGGTTCCATATCCAGAGTCGATGGGATACCCGGTGGAACAGGAGTGCATGAAACCCGGGATAGCAGGTAATGACCTCCCAGGCAGAGCGCGCAGCCGGGTCGCGGTCGAATACCACACGGATCTCTTCTCTTATACGGTCCAGCATGAAAACCCTTTTATTACTGTGGGTTGGAATATGACTATTTTACTCAACTTTGGATTTTATGGCGCTCAGAAACCCACGAAGAATATTTACTTCCTTTTTTTCCAGACGCGCGCGAGCAAACAGCCGGCGCATGCGCTGCATCAGGCGCTTGGGCTGGGCGGGATCGAGAAAGCCCGTCGCATAAAACGACTCTTCGAGCTGGCGATAGAAACCTTCCGCTTCGTCGTGGGTGGCGATTTCCTCGCCGTGCTGCGCATATATTTGCTCGCCGACTGCACACATGCGTAGTTCGTACGCAAAAACTTGAACGGCCTGCGCCAGATTCAACGATGAATAATCCCAGTCGGTGGGAATGACGGCTGTGGCGTGGCAGCGGCTGACTTCGGCGGTCGTCAGACCGGTGCGTTCCGTCCCGAACACGAGCGCCACCTCGCCAACAGATGCTTCCGCGACCAGGCGCTGGCCGGCGGCGCGGCAATCCATCACCTCATGCGCCAGATCGCGGTGGCGGGCGGACGAAGCTATCGCGAGCACGGTGCCCGCTAATGCTTCGTCGAGCGTCTGGCAGATCACCGCACTCTCGAGCACGTCGATTGCACCGGTTGCTAAAGCATTCGCATCGGCGTGGGGAAAACGCTCGGGCCGTACCAGGAACAGGCGTGAAAGACCCATGGTTTTCATGGCGCGCGCCGCCGCGCCGATGTTGCCCGGATGCGTTGTATGCGACAGGACGATGCGTACCCGCCCGAGCGCCGAAGGTTTTTTCATTGGAATGGAATCGATGGAATCTCTAGAATGGCCCCTTTGCCGTTATCGCCATTCCGAATTCATGCATCCGATGCTCAATATAGCGGTGAAAGCCGCTCGTCGTGCGGGCAGCATCATCAGCCGCGCGTCGGAAAATCTCGACGTGCTGACAATCAAGCACAAGAGTCTCAATGACCTGGTTTCCGAAGTCGACCGCGCGGCGGAAGACGCGATCATCGACGTCATAAAAAGCGCTTACCCCGACCATGCGATTCTAGCAGAGGAAAGCGGCGCTTCTGGAGATTCCGAACATGTCTGGGTCATTGATCCGCTCGATGGAACCACCAATTTCCTGCATGGATTTCCGCAGTATTGCGTGTCGATCGGCCTGGTACATAAAGGCGTCCTCACGCACGGTGTGATCTTTGATCCGACCCGTAATGACCTGTACACGAGTTCGCGCGGCCGCGGTGCCTTCCTCAACGACAAGCGCCTTCGCGTTGCAAAGCGCGACAAACTGATCGACGGTTTGATTGGAACGGGTTTTCCCTTTCGCATGTTCGATCACCTCGAGGCCTACAATGCGATGCTCAGGGACTTGATGACCAAATGTGCGGGCGTTCGCCGGCCGGGCGCCGCCGCGCTGGATCTGGCGTCGGTCGCCGCGGGCCGCTTCGACGGATTTTGGGAGATTGGTCTCAAACCTTGGGACATGGCCGCCGGGGTTCTCATGGTGACGGAGGCGGGCGGATTGGTGGGGGACTTCGAAGGTAACGACACATTCATGCAGAGTGGTCAGATCGTCGCCGCCAGCCCGAAAATATTCTCCCAGCTTCTACAAACCATCGAACCGCATTTGACGGAAAAAATGCGACAGCCCGCGTGAAGCGTTGGATAGCAGCATGGCTTACGGTGCTGGTCACGGCTAGTACTATCGCCGCGGCCCAGGACCATCCGGTGCGTCTGCGCGGCAGCGTACAAAGTTTTTCCGAGTCCGTGCTCGTCCTGAAGGAACGCAGCGGCGAGGTGATCACCCTGATGCTGCCAGAGGAAACCGGCATCGCCGAGGTTATTCCCACCGACATCACATCGGTACAGCCCGGCTCCTTCATAGGAACGGCGACGCTTCCGCGCGCGGATGGGACGCTCGAAGCCCTCGAAGTAGTGGTATTTCCGGAAATCGCGCGCGGCGTCGGCGAAGGGCATTTTCCATGGGATCTGATGCCCGGCAGCAAGATGACCAACGCAACGGTAGCCGAATTGTCGCGGTCCTCGGTGGGCCGCAGGCTGCTGCTCCGGTACCGGGGCGGCGAACAAACCGTGATCGTTCCCAGTGGAGTTCCTGTCGTGACGATGGCTCCGGGCAGTCGCGCGCTCATCATTCCCGGAGCTCGCGTGTTCGTTGTTGCCGATCCCGTGGAAAGTCATCTCATCGTCCGGCGCCTGCTGGTCGGACGAGCCGGTGCGCAGCCTCCCATGTGAAGGTCGTCTGCTAGTCCGGACGGACCACCCGCTGCCATCAAGGCGCCTGCAGGTAAGGCGTTTACTGGATTGTGAGCCCCATGCGAGCAGTCTAGTCTCTCAGGCGCGTGCATGGCGCCTGGTGTGTGTTCTAACCCACTAACGCTCGCCGCCATGGATGGAGCATTAAATGCCCGCAACTCGGGACGCCCCAACGTACGCGTTGGCCGACGGCGTCAACAGTAATATCGGCCAGGACGAAGAGGACCGCGTTCGCGCGGTGCAGCGCTACGAGGTCGTGGATGCTCAGCTTGACGAAACGTTCGACCGTATTACCGCGCTCACTGCACGCTTGCTGCAGGCGCCCGTAACACTGATCGGGATCGTCGAATCTTCTCGCGTCTGTTTGATTTCGCGTTACGGATTGGACCGGCGCGAAATACCGCGTGTTAACCTGACATCCCCGTCCCTGTTTTTTCATCCCGCCCCGTGGATCGTCCCGGACACAAGGCTTGACCGGCGCAGCTGCGAGCATCCACTCGTAAAAGGCGAGTCAGGCTTGCGTTTCTACGCGGGTGCACCATTGATCACCAACGACGGGTACAACCTCGGGGCTCTTTGCGTATTGGACGCACAGCCGCGGGACTTGCCTCCCTCGGAGCTCGCGATTCTGCAGGATCTCGCCGCGCTGGTCATGCATCAACTGGAACTGCGACTCGAAGTCCGGTGTGCCCTGAAGATGGACGACGCACTTCTGCAGCGATCGCGCTCGGAAAACAGGCGTGCCGAGTATCTGTCCAAGCATGATGCACTGACCGGCTTGGGAAACCGTCGCAAGCTCGATGAGATTTTCGCCGTCGAGATGAATCGACTGCGCCGACACGGCGGCAACTTGTGCCTCTCGATTGCCGACATCGATCACTTCAAGCGAATTAACGACAACCACGGTCACACAATCGGCGACGACGTGCTAGCGCAGTTCGGCGAGCTCCTGTGCCAGCAAATGCGTCCAACAGATACCGCTGCCAGGATCGGGGGAGAGGAATTCGTGGTGTTGATGCCCCACACGAATATCCGGGAAGCGCTGGGTACGGCCGAGCGCCTGCGTAGCGCGATGATCGAGAAAAAACTGGGCCCACTGAATGACTCCGTCACGGTCAGCATCGGGGTTGCCGAATGGCGAGAAGGCGAAGATGGCGATGCATTGCTAAAACGCGCCGATCGAGCGCTGTATCACGCCAAACGTGCCGGCCGTAATCGGGTCGCCTCCGCCGACGCAGCGCAGGATATGGGAGATTCAGGATAAGGCGCGCTGACCGCGCCGTTTAAGGATTTACCTTGGTGTCGTGCGCCGTAGCAGCAAGTCCAACTCCTTGCGTCAGAAGGGAGGCGCGGCGCGGCGGTCCTGCGCGTTCCAGACCTCGTTGTGAACATCGACATGCACCAGGCCCTTCTGGATCGCGTAGCGCACGAGTCCAACCACGTCATGGATATTGAGCTTTTTCATGATGTGATTGCGGTGGGTCTCCGCCGTCTTGAAGCTGATGTTCAGGTACTTCGCCGCCTCCTTGGTCGTGCTGCCCTCGGCAATCAGCTGAAGGACCTGGCGTTCACGCGGCGTCAACGGGTCTGCCGCCGCGCCGGTCTTTTCCAGATAAGCATCGACGACTGATGCAGCGACGCCCGGGCTCAGATACACCTCTCCGCGGGAAATCTCGCGAATGGCACGAATAAGGTCATCGGCCGCCTGGGACTTCAAAACATAGCCTTTTGCGCCCACTTTCAACGCTCGCAAAACATATCCCTTGTCCGTGTACATGGTCAGGATAATTGTTTTTATCTCAGGTGACAGGCTGTGGATTTCGCGCGCAGTATCCAACCCGTTCAGCAACGGCATGGATAAGTCGAGAACTGCGATCTCCGGATTGAGCGTTCGTGCCAGTTTGAGCGCCTCATGGCCATCGGCCGCCTCGCCCACTACTACGTGGCCGGCCTTCTCCAGAATTCCTCGTAAACCCTGTCGAACGATCTGGTGGTCATCAGCCAAAAGTACCCGCATTGTCAGCCTCCGAAAGCGATTCTTGTTTGAACGGCCATTCCGCTCAAAGGTTCTGTCACAGGGCTGAACGGCCCGCCAGCGCTTGATCGGGCAGCTCGGGGTCGTCTCCACCCCAGCGCCTGGGCCTCCAGATGCCGGTAACCGTTGCACTCGTCAACGGCGCCAACCGTAAAGTTATAGGCCGAATGTTGCATATTCACTTACGGGGTGCCCGCCGCTTGGCACGTGGCCGAACCCTGTCCACGCTTCCACATTATTGCCATTGTACCCCCGCCATACGCTAAAGCACGTATACGTACGCCCTCTATTTGACGGCCGTTCCGGAGGGGGGTGGCCCGTACGAGGCGAAGCGTACCCAGTTAAAGCGCTTTACGACCGCTGATGACCCGCAACAAGATGACAATGACGGCGATCACCAGAAGAACATGGATGAACCCGCCCAGGGTGTAGGAGCTCACAAGTCCAAGCAGCCACAACACGAGCAGGACGACGGCGATGGTATAGAGCATGGCATTCCCTTCGTGCGGCGAACCTGGAAATCAGATTCGCTCTTGTGCCAATCATGGTGCATTTGGAAGTGAGGCTCTGTGCGTTCGCGTACACACTCCCTGAGCCGAATAACTCAGCGGGCTGTCCGCGTTTGGAAGAGCACATGCTCCGGAAAGAAAAAGGACCCGATTCCGGGTCCTTTTTCGGTTGGTGAGATACGTCAGTCAGCGACTAATCGTGTCGTTCTCCAAGCTTTCGCTCAGACAACACTGCTCGACCTTACTCGGGCCGCGTCAGCGTAACGCCATCCCCCAGAGTCACGACGCCGCCAGAAAAGATTCTGCCCTTCATGGTTGCAGTGTCGGCCAGAGTGACGGGGCTTCCCGTGATAAGAATCCCGTTGAATTCTGCGCCCGCTCCGATGGTCGTGCCTGTATTGACCTGCCAGAACACGTTCTTGGGCAGCACGCCGTTCAGAACAACTTTTCTACCGGCGTCCTGGACCAGCGACCCATCCACCTGGAAGATGAACACATCGGTTGCGGTGCCCGTAAGCGTGAGGTCGCCAGAACTGATCGTAACGTTACCCGTGGACTTGTAGATGCCCGGCCCGAGCGTCTGCGTACCATAATCTCCCCCGCCATTGGTGGAGGTCGCCGGCGTACGGTCACGCGCATCGACATACGCGTCGATAGATTCGCCCACTGCCTGGCTCAGATTGGTTGGCGTTGGATCCGCATAGTCCGATGCATACATCTTGCCGTTGACTTGTGACGATGTCGCGAAAGTATTCGATGCATCCGCCGTTTCCGCGAATCCGGTCGTCTGCGAGGCCGTCGCGGGGCTCGTGCCGATGTTACCCACGATGGCGGAGGTTCCGTTGTTCACGGTTCCTTGCTGACCCAGAATCACATACGTACCTGCCGTGGCAAGATCCACGCAACCAGCCGAGACATTGGGATCGCATACCGCGCCCGCCGCATCAACCGGAGTTCCGCCACCGCCGCCGCCAGGAGGCGCGCCGCCATTATCATCGTCACCGCCGCCGCAGCCGGCTACCATTGCGGTCAGCAAGAAAGCGCCTGACCACACCAATCTCTTGGAAAAAATCTCGAATCTGTTCATTTGCTTTCCTTCCTCGTTGTCCGCATCGCTCTTGGCAATTGCCGCTGAACATCCAGCGCTGCCCCGTTGTTTAATGAGAAAACCAAACAAGAGCCGGTTCTTGGAATGGATGGCGTGATTGCCAACGTCCGCGATCCGACTTGGGTGCAGAATAGTCGCGCGACATTTATGGAGAAATTACGCAGTTGGTCCAATCGGACTATCGGAGGCAGCGCCGGTCGGGGCCGAGCGAACACCGGGCGAAAATCGCGGCAAGTTGTGTGCACCAGCGCACACTTCTTCCGCATGAATGCGAACAGGACATTGACATGCACCTGCGGGCGGACCGCGGTGCGAGTCAGTTTGACGCGGCAGGATCCTTGTCCGCAATCCACATGCGCATCAGGGACAAGAGCATCTCCATGTTGATCGGCTTGGAGATATAGTCGGTGGCTCCCGCCTCGATGCATTTTTCCCGATCGCCCTTCATAGCCTTGGCCGTAACGCCAATGATCGGAACAGCACTGAAGGATTCAATACTCCTGATGGCGCCTATGGTCTGGTAGCCATCCTGTTCCGGCATCATGATGTCCATGAGAACGACATCCACATCCGGATTAGCGCGCAGCGATTCGATGGCTTCGCGGCCGCTCTCCGCGTTCAGAACGACCATACCCTGATGTTCGAGCGCGCCGGTCAGCGCGAATATATTGCGAATGTCATCGTCCACCACCAATACTTTCCGGCCTGAGAGCGCCGGTACCGTCTGGCGCATGCTCGGAAGGGGCCGGCGGCGGCCCGGGGGCATTTCCTGAATCGCCAGCTGCAGGCATCGTGCCGTTTCCTGCAGCACGGCATCAGCGGAAGGGACGTGCTTGAGCCACAAAACTTCAGCCATTTCCCTGTGTACCCCCTCTCCCGCCGGGCCTTCGTCTTCAGTGAAGCCTTGCAGGACCAGGAATGTCTGCCTGATCGAATCCACATGCACGACATCCCGCACGAACGCAGTCAGATCCGCCAGGTTCCGGCCGAGGATCGCGCAATCGACTCCGGTCCTGCTCAGCGTTTTGAGCGCCTGACTTGCGGTTCCCACGCCGATGGCATGCACACTGTCCGACGCGATAGCGTCCATGATTCTCTTGCGCTCGGCTTTGCCGGCGGCGGCAACCAGAACATTCGCGGGCACCCGGCCCAGTTCGCCTTGCACCAGGCGCAAGGCCTCGCGCAAGGTCTCCTTGCGGGTGGGCGTCGCAACGATTCCGAGCGCACTCATGCACGCACACGTCTGCTGCAGGTAATCGATTGAAATCATGTTGACCGGGATGTGCCGCGTATCGGGATCGTGCCGGAGCAGGTTATGGAGGGCCCATCCACTCATATTGCGTTGACTGATCTCGACGTTCACGACGTTTGGCATGAATTCATTTGCCAGAGCGAGCGCGGTATGGGCATTGGCGGCCCGCACCCCCTTGAATCCAAGTTCCCGTACCTGGCGAAGCAGCATTGTCGCAAACGAATCCGTCTCCATGACAATGAGCACGACGCGGTCTCCGGGGCGGATGCTGCCCCGATCGTCCTGCTCATCCGTCGGGTCTGGCGGCATCTCCGCAGCAGGCGGTTGAGTTGCTCGTACGTCATCAGGCGGATTTACCGCATCGTCGGCCGTGGCGATTTCTTCCAGGACGTCCGCGCCTGTCTCATACTGATAGGCTGCGGGAAGGTAAAGGGTAAATTCACTGCCCTTGCCGAGTTCGCTCTGGATCCGGATTTCGCCGCCCAGCAACCGCGCCAGTTCAGAACTGATCGACAATCCAAGCCCCGTGCCCTCGAACTGGCGGCTCGTCGTGCCATCGGCTTGCCGGAAAGCCTCGAAAATGAGCCGCTGCTTGTCCGCGGCTACGCCGATGCCGGTATCGATTACGGAAAATGCAACGACGTCTTGCGCGGCATCGAGGCTCGGATGTCCAGGAGTCCATCCGCCAGTCGCGGTCGCTATCCGCAACGATACGCTGCCTTTCAAGGTAAATTTGAAGGCATTGGCCAGCAAATTCTGCAGAATCTGCCGCAGCCTCTTCATATCGGTGCGTAACGCCGATGGAAGGGCGCCATCCATCGCTATGTCGAATGCAAGCCCTTTGTCCTGAGCGACCTGGCGAAACGCGCGCTCGATCTGATCGCGCAATTCGGCAAGACTCTCCTCGGCAATGTTGAGCGTTACGGTGCCGGATTCGATCTTTGACAGGTCCAGGATGTCGTTGATCAACGCCAGAAGATCGTTTCCCGATATGCAGATCGTCTGGGCATACTCCACCTGCTTGGGCGTGAGGTTTCCACTGGCATTCTCGGACAATAATTGGGCGAGGATCAGCAAGCTGTTAAGAGGGGTCCGCAGCTCGTGGGACATGTTGGCAAGGAACTCGGATTTGTAGCGCGAGCTCATCAGTAGCTGCTCTGCCTTTTGTTCAAGGGCCAGCCTCGCTGCTTCTATTCGGGCGCTGTGACGCTGTGCCTCCTGCACTTGCCCCGACAACTCCAACGCCTGTTGGCGCAGTTGCGCATTGGCGTTTCGCAGCTCCTCAGATCCTTCCGCGTTGCGTGCAGCGAACTCATTCAGAATCCGATTGATTGAATCGAGTGACTTTGCCCACGATCCAGCCGCGCCAGGAAAGCTCGCCCGGCGTTGGTTCGGTCGGGTCTGGCGCTTGCCCAGCCGGTCGCAGACATCCCCCAGCTCCGCGACTAGCGCCGCGTTCATTTCGGCAATCTCGTTGAATAGCGCTGCGATCTTCCCGCCAGCCCCGTCCGCTTCGAGGGACATGCGGAAGCCGAAATCGCCGTGCCTGAGTGCTTGCAACGCCCTCAGAATTTCCGCATTCGCGGAGCTTATGCGTTGTTGGATCTGCAAATCGGTCAAGGCGGTTTCTTCCGGCGCGAGTCGACTGTTCCTTGAAACATGCGCTCAGTGATGGCGCGTCCCGGATTCCTGGGCGAGGTCCTTGAGCACTGCCATGACTTCTTCAATCTCGCTGGATTTGTCGAAGAAATAATCAGCGCCATAGCTCAGACAGCGCTCGCGGTTCTCCGGAGTGGGAAAATTCGTGAGCATGATGATCTTTGGCGGCTGCGGAATACTCCTCACATCCTCGATCAGGTCCAGCCCGCTTCGCCTGGGCATGCGCAAGTCCAGGATGGCCACATCCGGTTCCAGCTCCTTCACCAAACTGGCCGCTTCATAGGCGTTGTCGGCCTGGGCGACGATTTCCACGCCCTCGACTTCCGCGAGCAATTCCGCGAGCCGCACGCGGATGATCGCGGAATCGTCCACGATCAGGACGCGCATAAGCAGCTGGCGCAAACCAGTCCCGGCAATAGATGCGAAAAATTTGCGTCTGGCTTCATCAAAAGTCGCCCCTCGAGCCCTTTGCTGGACCCAATCGGTCAAGTCGTTGATTTCGGGATATCGGCCTGGTTGTGCTTCGCCCCAGGCGCAAGGGGGGTTCGGCGGCGTGCAGTCTGCGACTGCCGCACGAGGAAACCACGCATCCTGCTCTGGCCCCATACCGCATACCGCAACCCCTGCATGACAAGGCTAGCCCAGCCGCCCGGCCACCGGCTATTCACGACCCCTGATATCGAGGTTCATGAAACATCTATTTTGGAGTAGTAAAACTGCTACAACGGCGCAGCCCGCGCAATGGACCGAACGGATTACCGGATCAAACAAAAGGACATCAATGGAGTGTTATTCGACCAGGCCGTGCTTGATGGCGTAACGCACGAGATCCGAGTTGGTGTCGACCTTGAGCTTCTTGAGTATCCGGATCCGGTAGGTGCTGACGGTATTCGGGCTCAGATTGAGTTCTTCTGCGATACTGGAAATGGATTTTCCGGAAGCGATCATCCACATGACCCGATACTCGCGGTCCGACAA
>CBDDRM010000202.1:0-5756 GCA_965233135.1 uncultured bacterium
CATCGCCCGCGAACGCTCGAAGTACGGGATAGAGGAGTATTTGGAAGTCAAATATCTTTGTATCGGCGGGCTCTGAAGGGCCGTAAAGGCCGTGAAGGCCGATAAGGGCGTGAATGTCGTGAATATCGTGAATGTCGCTTCGCCCGTGAATGTCGTGAAAAACGACGGCGTTGGGCTTCGCGCTTTTGAGGTTACGATAATCATGCATTCACGCATTCACGGCCTTTCATCCTGCCTTTACGACATTCACGACATTCACGACATTCACGGCATTCACGGCATTCACGACATTCACGATATTCACGGCATTCCCGTCCCTTACCCTCTCCTCAGTCATTCCCCGTATTTCCCAATCTTAAGTACCCCAGTACGGTGTCGGAGCTCATCCTTTGCTCTACCGTACGCGCCATACGGCAAACTACGCGGCGTCACAAAGCCGAAGCAGAGTGCAGCGACAAGCAACAAAATCAATATAAACCAACAATTGGAGGAGTCTCTTATCCGCTCCCACCCCTTGATGAACGGCCGGCGCCAGCTGGCGGACCTTTTAATGCAGGAGCGCGAAAAGCTGCTGACTTGCTGGCGCAAGCAGGTCAAGGACTTGCCCTCCGCGCGACCGCTTGATACGCCGACGCTGAACGATCACGTTCCGCAATTTATCGTGGAACTGGCCGGCGAGCTGCGATCCGGTTCGGAAGAGTCGATCCCCGAAGCGGTTGAGGAGGCGCAAGGCTCGGCCAGCCATGGGCTGCAGCGTTTCGAGGATGGTTTCGACATAGTCGAGGTCGTCGCCGAATACAACATTCTGCGTGCCTGCATCCACGACCTGGCAGCCCAACATGGCATCGTGATCCAGGGCGAAATGTTCAATGTCGTCAATCGCCTTCTCGACACGGCCATCGGCTCGGCGGTGCAGCATTACGCGACGGCGCAGGCGCTGGCCGTGCAGCGTCGCCGCGAGGAGCACCTCGCGTTTATCGCGCACGATCTGCGCACGCCCCTGAACGCCATTGCGATGATCGTGCGGCTGCTGGAACATCCGCGCTCGGCGGCTCAGGACACCGTCAGCCTGTTCAAGACCTTGACGCGCAATATCGAGCACCTGAGCAATCTGGTAAACGAAGTACTCAAGGAAAATGCCGATCTCGTGACCGAGGTGGGGGTGAAGCTCGAGCCGCGCTGGTTCGATCTATGGCCGCTGGTGGAAAGCCTGATCCACGAGTTGCGGCCCATTGCCGGGACCGGTAGTACCGCGTTGCGAAACGAGATTCCAGCCGAGCTTCGCATCCACGCTGACGCGAGCCTGCTGACACGCGTGTTCCAGAACCTTATCGCCAACGCAATCGCGCATACCCCGCGCGGGGAAGTCGCAATTGGCGCGACGTTGCCCGGGCCGGACGACAAGATGGTCGAATGCTGGGTGCGCGATAACGGCTCCGGGATTTCGGCCGAGAGGCTCGCGCATGTGTTCGAGAAATACGAGACCGATCAGGTCCAGGAACATGGGGCGGGACTGGGCCTCGCGATCGTGAAAATGTTCGTGGAGGCCCATGGCGGCGAGGTCGCGGCGGAGAGTGTTCAAGGCTCCGGGAGTACTTTCCGGATCCGGCTGCCCTTCGGCCGGCGGCGGTGAAGCCTGCAGCGCGGAGAATTTTTCGCGCGTGGACGTAAATATTACGACGCGTTGCAGTTTCCCGCCCCGTCAATGCGGCGAATGCCGCAGCAAATGCTGCGGCATTTCGGCATGGACTTTGCTGCGGGTTTATGCGGGGCTGCTGCCCTGAAAAGCGAGATCGATCGTAGAGCCGGTGCGCCGCTCCGTCGAAGGACGGGGACGGTGCTCCCTCCCTCCGGATTTACGACTTTTGCGCGAGACCAGAGCGGCAGCCCTTCTTTATTTGCGTCCGGCGTTGGACGAGAATTTGCAAAGGAGCAGCGAGAGGCATTATGGAAATAAAGGACATCATGATGCGCTCCGTGGAGACCGTCGAACCCGACGAGTTGCTCTGCGAAGCCGCCCGAAAAATGGCCGCGCAGAATATAGGATTCCTGCCGGTATGGCAGGAGGGCCAGCTGGTCGGGGTGATCACTGATCGCGATATCGTGGTGCGGGCGGTGGCGCGCGGCTTCGATCCGGAGCAGACCATCGTCGAAGAAATCATGACCAGCATGGTGGTATCGCTGCCGGAAAACAGCGACCTCGAGGACGCCTCGGATTTGATGGAGACCAAGCACGTGCGCCGGCTGGTTGTTACAGACGAGAACGACATGCCGGTGGGCATCGTTTCGATGGACAAGGTCGCCTTGCACCTTGGCGTCTACGCCTTGGACAGCGGGTTGGTGCGCGACCCGCCGGAAACTCATCCAAGGTCCGTGAACGCTGCGGATGCCGATAACGCCACGGACACCGATTCTGCCGCGCCGCAGACCACTTTCATGCCCTGAGCCGCGATCAAGCGGCCGGCCCGTCGGGCCGTGACGCCGCTTCTTCGTTGCCGGCCGCGAGGCGGCAGGCGCCGTTTACGGCCGGCTATCCGATTGTCATCGCCATCAGCGCCTGCATTCGGTAAGCTGCGCTCAGCCGCGCACCGCTACGGGAGACACCTTGACCGTTAATCGACAACTACGATGCGCCTCCTTCGCAGTCGACTGATCCTGCTCGCCCTGGTTGGCATCGTGCCCCTTGCCGCCATGTCGGGATTCGGCCTGCGCCAACTCGTCTTGCAACAAACCATCCAGGACGAGCAGGCAGCCGTGGACATCAGCCGGGCGCTGGCGACCGCCGTGGACGGCGCGCTGGGTGAATCGGTGGCCGTGCTCGATACGCTCGCGACGTCGGCGCAACTCGACTCCGGAGATCCGGCGCGCTTCACCGAACATGCGCAACGCGTGATGGCGCGCCAGCCCGCGTGGCTGTTCATCCACCTGGCCGAGCCTTCGGGTGCGGTGGTCATGAACACCAAATACCGCAATGGCGGCAGTGACCGGCCGATCATTCCCGAGAAGGAGAGCTTTCGCATCGTCATCGAAACGCTGAAACCGACGATCGGCAATCTGATACGCGGGCCGCGTGACGAATGGGGCGTGCCGGTGCGCGTGCCGGTCATCCGCAACGGCCGGCTGCGATACGTGCTGTCTGGCATCATCAAGCCAGACGCGATTCTCGATGTGGTCAACCGTCAGCGCGTGCCGGCGGAGTGGGTGGTGTCGGTGTTCGATGCCAAAGGCGTGCGGGTGGCCCGCTCGCGCGAGCAGGAGCGCTACATCGGAAATCTGGCTCCCCCTGAGCTGCAGGCGCTCATGGAAAAAGGCAGCGACGAAGGGTATGGGCTGACCACGGCCCTGGAGGGCGACAGCGTGCATACGGCCTTCACGCGCTCCAAGCACACCGGCTGGTCCGTCGCGATCGGCCGACCTTCCGGCGCGGCCCAGGCTGGTATTCTGCGTTCGCTTGCGGTATTTGGCGGCGGAATCGCGCTGTCCCTGATTTTTGCCGTGTTCGCAGCCATACGCATCACGCGGAGCATCAATCGTCCGATCCGCGAATTGGCCAACGCAACGCGCGACATAGGTCGTGGCGAGCCGCTCGCCGCGCCCGCGACGGATATCCGTGAGATCGCGGACCTGGCCAATGCGTTGGTGGCTTCCGATGCGGCAGTCAAGTCCTCGCGCCAACAGGCCGAGATCGCCAGCCGCGCCAAGGACGAATTTCTGGCCGTGCTGGGACATGAACTGCGCAATCCGCTTGCGCCGATCGTTACGGCGCTGCGCCTCATGGACATGCGCAAGGACGAGGCGAATGCCGGTGAGCGGCGGATCATCGAGCGCCAGGTGGCGCATCTGTCGCGCCTGGTCGATGACTTGCTCGATATCTCGCGCATCACCCGCGGCAAGATCGAGCTGGACCTGCAGCCCGTGAACATGATGACCGTGGTCAATGGTGCGCTGGAAATGATCCAGCCGATGCTGGAGAAGCGCTCGCGGCCCATCGACGTGCAGATGCCCGTTGCGCCGGTTTACGTTCGCGGCGACGTGACGCGCCTCACGCAGGTGCTGGCCAACTTGCTGACCAACGCCGCGCGCTATACGCCGGACGACGGGCGTATCGCGCTGGAAGTCGGTGAAGTGGAGGGCATCGTGCAGATCCGCGTGGACGATTCAGGTACCGGCATTGCGCCGGACTTGCTACCGCGCGTGTTCGCGATGTTCGTACAAGGCCGTCAGTCGATCGACCGGCGTGTCGGCGGCCTCGGGCTCGGACTGGCCATCGTCAAGGCGCTGGTGGAACTGCACGGCGGCACCGTGACTGCCACGAGCAAAGGACAGGATCTCGGCAGCACCTTCACCGTACGCTTGCCGAAGGCGGAGTTGAGCGCGTTGTCCGGCCCGGTTCCCGCATCCGCCCCTCCCGCGCGCGCCCGCCAGAGCGGAAAAGTCCTGGTAGTCGACGACAACGTCGATGCCGCGGAAACCCTCGCGCTGCTGCTTCGCAGCGCCGGTTACGAAGTTCATACGGCCGCCGACGCGGAGGCCGGATTGGCCGTGGCGGAGGCGTTTCGCCCGGAATTGGCGGTGCTCGATATCGGGCTTCCGGGGATGAACGGCTACGAACTCGCCATTCGGCTGCGAGCGCAGTTGAGCAACCCCTGCCTGAAACTCATCGCGCTGACGGGATATGGCCGTGACTCGGACCGCGAGCGGGCCATGAAGTCGGGTTTCGACGTGCATGTCACCAAACCTGCCGATCCGGGACGTCTGCTCGGCGAGGTGGCGCGCCTGCGCAAGGAGGCGGCCGTCGCCTAGGCCCGCGCCACGTTGCAAATTCTACCCGCTCGTGGCTCCGGCGGAATCGTCAGGTCCCTGATTCGTCGGACAATCGCATTCGGCACGGAGATTGCAGAATTCAGCCATGCGGCTGCCGGCTCTTCGCCATCCGGACCGGGCACATGCAAGTCCTGCATCGCGATTCACTCGGTTGATGAACCCGAAGTGTCTACACAGTGGATCGCGGTTGGGCGCGAGAAGTATGCCCGTCGGATCGAATGGCGATGGCCGGCCGCTGTCATATTGCCTGGGCCACGGCCCGCATACCAGGAGGTTGCGATGCAAATCTGGGAGATCATGACGCCATCGGTCGAAACCATCGATCTTTATGCGTCGTTGCGCGAAGCGGCACGAAAAATGGAATCCGAGGACATCGGGTTTCTCCCCGTGCTGAACGACGGTGAACTGGTCGGCGTCATTACCGACCGCGACATCATTGTGCGCGCCGTAGCGCGCGGTTTCGATCCCGAAGTGACGACCGTCGAGGAAACCATGACCACGGACGTCGTCTCCATCTCCGAAAGCAGTGCCATCGAGCAGGCCGCCGATTTGATGACGGACAGGCATGTGCGGCGGCTGGTCATTACCGATGACGACAACCTTCCCGTGGGCGTCGTTTCGATGGCGCGGGTGGCTTCGTACCTCGGTGTAACCGGCCTCGACGACGCGGCGCTGCGCGACACGCGGGAGTTTTCGCCTGATTTCGAGCCCAATGCGTTCGCTGCAACGCGCGCACGTCCGCGTGCCAGCGCATCGAGGCGCACCGCGCGAGATGCGAGCGACGCCACTCAACCCCGCCCGCCGGAGCTCGGCGGCAAAGCATTAAGTCGTTCCGTTCAGGAGCGCCGTTCCCGGGAAGAGCGTCGTCGCAGCTGATTTCAGCTGCGCGCGGATGCCTGGCCGTCGGCGGCGAGCTGCAAGCGCACGGTAAA
>CBDDRM010000203.1:0-11984 GCA_965233135.1 uncultured bacterium
ATCGCAAGCATCATTACGACCTGATCCTGCTCGACTTGCAAATGCCCGGCATGGACGGATTCCAGGTCATGGAAGGCCTGAAGGCCAACCTTGCCGAGGGCTACATGTCGGTACTCGTGGTCACGGCGCAGCCGGGGCACAAGATTCGTGCGCTGCAAGCCGGCGCCAAGGATTTCATCAGCAAACCTTTCGATCTGCTGGAAGCGAAAACGCGCATCCACAACATGCTCGAAGTGCGCTTGCTCTACCGCGCGCTCGGCAACTGGAACCGGGAGCTTGCGCGCACCGTCGAGGAGCGCACTGCGCAGCTTCGCGAAAGCGAGGCGCGTTACCGCAGCCTCACCGAACTGGCATGCGACTGGTATTGGGAACAGGACAAGGATGGTCATTTCACCAAAGTCTCCGGGCCCGTTCTGGAGATGCTGGGTATCCGCTTGAATGGCCTGGATGCGGGGGACAGCGTTTCGCCGCAAGTCGAAGGCTGGGATGAAGCCCAGCGCAAGGCGCTGCAAACAGCCATCGATGCGCGCCAGCCCTTCCTGGATTTCCTTTTCAGCCGGGTCAATGCGGCAGGCGTACTGCAGACCTTCCAGGTAAGCGGCGAACCCATGTTCAACCGGTCATGCGCATTCATCGGCTATCGGGGCATCGGCGTCGAACCCACCGGAAAGCTATAGCACACGCTAACCAGCATGAACCAGCCCTCCATTCACAGACCCGATCAAAATCATCTGCTCGCTGCATTGCCTGCAATGGAGCTGGCGCGCGTCTCGGCCAATCTCGAACTGGTCTCCATGCGGCTGGGGGACATGCTCTACGAACCGGACGAGCAACTGACGCACGCCTACTTTCCTACGACGGCGATCATTTCGCTGCACTACGTCATAGAGTCCGGGGCGTCCGCCGAAATCGCTGGCGTCGGCAATGAAGGCGTCATCGGCATTTCCCTGTTCATGGGCGGGGATACGACGCCCAGCTCAGCCGTCGTGCAAACGGCGGGCGCCGCATACCGCATGGAACGCCGCGCACTGAAGGACGAATTCGAACGCGCCGGCCCGATGCGCCATCTGCTGCTGCGTTATACCCACACGCTCATTACCCAGATGACGCAGGTCGCGGGATGCAACCGCCATCACTCGGTGGAGCAGCAACTCTGCCGGTGGTTGCTGGCGACCCTCGACCGGATTCCCTCCGGTCAGCTGGTCATGACGCAGCATCTGGTGGCCACCATGCTGGGCGTGCGACGCGAAGGCATTACCGAAGCGGCCGGAAAATTGCAGCAAGCAGGATTCATCAGTTACCGTCGCGGCCACATCACCGTGCTCGAGCGCGGCGGTCTCGAGAGCCTCGCCTGCGAGTGCTACGCCGCGGTCAGACAGGAGTGGAGCAGACTGCTGGGCGACGCATTCCCTCGCAAGAGCGGCTCCGTCCTGACATTGCCTGCCGCCCGTCTGGCGTAGAGCGTTCTGGTTCGAAAACGCCACCAGTCCTTTCGCGTCCACCGGCAGCTCGACGCGCGTATCAATCCCCGTTCTTCTCCCGAAGGCCGTGGTCGGCATCGAGACCGTCACGGAGGCCTGAATATTTTTCGCTATGTTCGCTGGCGAACCAATGAATCCGTCCGCTCCCCCGCAAGCTTGCGCACCTTTTGACCAGTATGCCGGCGTGCGGCAGACGTTCAAAGCGGGTCAGTCGATTCATCGGTTCACTTGAGGACAAAAAAATGACTAAGCGGGGGCTCTACACCTTTACGTGGCTCATAGCGGGTTTGAGCGCGGCCATCATTACGGGATGCGGCAGCGGGGACAACGGACAAATATTCGGTGACGGCGGAGGCAGCGGGTCGGGCCCGTTGGCGAATAATCCAGGGCCTGCCGGTGCAGCCCCGGCGCTGGGCGCGGCAGCCGCGTTCGGGGGACTGGCCGGCGGCGGCGCGGGTATGACCAACCAGGGTACTTCAACGGTCGTCACGGGCGCGCAGGGCCAACCGGTTTCCATCGGAACCACAGCGGCTTCCTCGACCGTCACCGGCTTTCACGATACGTCCGTCGCGTACGTACCGCCTCCGGCAACATCGGGCTGCAGCTATACGGAAACGACTTTGAATATCGGTGTCGTGAACGGGACGATCCTGACGGACGCGCCGCCGCCGACCATCACCTGTCCTGCCGAAGGAACGGCCGCGACGAAAGCAAGGGCAGATGCCGCCGCCGCCGCTGCGCTGGCTGCGTTCAATGATCTGGCTGGGCGGACCGGCGCAATCGATCCGGGCGCCAATCTCGGCGGCCTCACGCTGGCGCCGGGCGTCTATAACACGGCGTCCGGCAGCTTCCTGATCACGGGGTCGGACCTCACGCTCGACGCGGGGGGCAATGCCAATGCCGTCTGGGTGTTCCAGATGGCGACCACGCTCACGGTCGGCGCCCCTGCGCTTCCGCGCAGCATCATCCTGGCGGGCGGCGCGCAACCGAAGAACATCTTCTGGCAGGTGGGCAGTGCCGCCACGATCAATGCCGCGGGCGGCGGAACCATGGTCGGAACGATCATCTCGTCTGCCGCGACCACCATTTCGACGGCAGGCAACGCCGCGATAACGACGCTCAACGGCAGAGCACTTGCCCTTAACGCTTCGGTGACCGTCGTAAACACCGTCATCAATGTTCCCGCCCCGTAAAGGCGAGAAAGACTTTGGAGAACAAGAATATGAAACCCAGCAAAATTGTACTGGCATTGAGCCTGGCAGGCCTGACAGCATCGAACGGCGCGATTGCGGTCGCTGCCGATGAACCCAACTGGTATGGCGGCGTTGGCCTGGGATGGTCGCGCGCCCGGATCAACGACGACCGCATCACCGCAGATTTCGTCGGGTCGGGACTGAGCGTCAGATCGATCGACGACGACAACAACGCGCTCGGATTCAAGGTTTTCGCCGGCAGAAGCTTCAACCCCTACTTCGCGATCGAGGGCGGCTACTTTAACCTGGGCAAATTCGGATTCACGGCGAATACCACACCGGACGGTTCACTCAACGGCACCATCAAGATTCAGGGTCTGAACCTGGATGCGGTCGGCACGCTGCCGATCACGGACAAATTCTCGGCGCTCGGACGAGTAGGTTTCACCTACACGCAGAGCCGCGACGCATTTACCGGTAGCGGGGCCGTGGCGGTCGGTGATTCCAATCCGAAGGAGAGCGAAGGCAGCTACAAGCTGGGGCTCGGCGTGCAATACGCCTTTACCGAAGCGCTTGCCATGAGAGGGGAGTGGGAACGTTATCGCGTCAACGATGCCGTGGGCAATCATGGTGACGTCCACTTGTTCTCGGTCGGCCTGGTGTACGCCTTTGGCGCCGACAAGCCGGTCGCACGCGCGGCAACACCGCCAGCAATCGCGGCAGCCCCAGCGCCCGTCGATTCAGCACCCCTCGACGCAGCGCCCCGAGTGCAGGCCCCTGCTGACGCGGCACCCGTCGCGACGTCGCCCATCGACGAAGCACCCGCGCCGTTGCTGGTCATCGTGCCGGTCACCGCCGCGACCCAGCAATATTGCAGCATTCTCGATGTCCAGTTCGAAATTAATCAGAACACGGTTCAGCGCGAATCGAACGAGAAGATCGACAAGGTCGGAACGTTCATGCGCCAGTATCCCGCCACGACCGCGGTGATAGAGGGCCACACCGATGAAGTGGGAACCGCGCCCGACAACATGAAATTGTCGCAGAGACGGGCCGACAGCGTGGTCGATTACCTCGTACGAACCAGCGGCATCGCGCGATCGCGGCTCAGCGCCGTCGGGTACGGCATGACGCGTCCCATTGGCGACAACAACACCGAGGCAGGAAAGCGATTGAATCGTCGCATCAACGCAGTGATCGCCTGCGCCACGGATATCGAAGGCATTCCTCCGGTGCCGGCGCGGATCACCATGGCCATGGAAATGGAGTTCGATCTTAACCGTGCCGATGTTCGGCCGCAGTACCAGGCGGAACTGCGCAAGGTCGCGAATCTCATGAAAGCCAATCCCGGCGTGACGGCCACGGTGGAAGGGCATAGCAGTAACCAGCAGGGCGGCCCTCGCCAGGCCATGCAACTGTCGCAGCGCCGCGCGGAAAGCGTCGTGGACGCACTGGTGAATCAGTTCGGAATCGACCGCGGCCGACTGTTCGCGGCGGGCTTCGGCGATACGCGCCGATTCGCCTACAACACCAGTGCAGAAGGACAGCAGGAAAACCGCAGGGTCAACATCATCCTGAACTTTCCCGGTTGAGTGCGGGCAGACGCGATCCGTCTGCTGCCGAACTGCAAGTGGCCATCTTCTTCGGCAGCCGGTGCACTGCGTGTGCGCCGGCGTCAATCCTCCGCGTATACAGCCGGCGGGTCACCACAGGCGCATGTCGGTGGCACTCGCGAAGATGAAAGAGCAATAAGCTGTTAAAGAAAGCACATGCAAGATGGCTCTGTCCGTTTAACCGATCGGGTGCGCTGCGATACGGGTGAGCACGTCGCCGTCCATTGCTGGTTGGCCTCCAGAATTCGACGTCAGGACACGCGCCCGGGGGATGTGAAGTAACGTGTCGGCTCGGGCTCGCACAGAGGAGCCTGCTACGGCGAATGTTTAATGCCCGCGTGAGCGCCCTGCGTCCGGCTTCACGTAGCATGAGCAGGCTGCCGACTCCAGGCCGGCTCCGTCGAGCACCGAAATCACGCCGCGGCTGTACTGGACCAGCTTGCGTTTCTTCAGAGCCTGGGCGGCTTCGGTAACGCCGGCCCTGCGCACGCCGAGCATGTGACCGAGGAATTCCTGCGTCAGAGGGAAGCTGTCCGATCCGATGCGATCACGCGTCATCAGGAGCCAGCGCGCCAGCCGCGCATCGACGGCATGGAAACGATTGCACGCGGCGGTCTGGGCAACCTGCTTCATCAGCGAGTGGATATAGGAATGCACTCCGCGTTGCAGCGCTGCGCACTGGCGCATCTCCTTGCGAAAGACCGAGCCGCGCATGCGCAGCGCCCTGCCGCCGCCCTGCACCAGCGCGCGAACCGGCGTGATGTTGACTCCCAATCCGAGGGCTGCGCCCACCATGCCTTCCTGGCCGACCATGCCCACCTCGAGCGCGTGGCGGTTGTCCACCAGCGTCAACAGCGAGACGAGGGAATTGTTGGGAAAGTAGACATGCCTGATCAAGTCGCCCGGCTCCATGAGCACGTCTCCGAAGTTCAACGTGACCCATTCGAGGTCCGCGCGAAGCCGTTGGCGATCAGCGGGCGGCAGGACGGCAAGAAGCCGATTGTCGATACGAGGCTGGTGTGATGGCAGGGCTTTTTTCATCGGGTTCTCCGTGGCGTGCCTGGGTTGACGGCATACGGAGAAGCCAAGATTCAGATCCGACGTTATGGCATATCGAACCCGCGAAGCGCGAGCACGGGACCGAAACATGTGAAACGCACTTCAAGGCTACAGCAAAAACGCTCTGGTGTACGGTTATGTGGGGTAACGCACATTACGCCGTGCGCGCGGGCCCAAGGGGAAGGTCGTGAAAGGATGCGGCCGATCGAACCGGAGGCACTCTGTGCGCCCCCGGCGGATTGGCCGATCCGACAATCGTGCTGCTTGATGCTGGCGTGTTACGGACCGACCGTGTTCTGCTGCAAAGTGACGGCAGTTCCCGCCAACAACCTGCCGTTGATGGTTGCGCCAGTCTTCATCGCGATGGAGGTCTGCGAAATGAGGGTTCCCTTGAACTGCGAGGTTGTCGCCAGGTCCGCTGCGGAAAAGGTTGCCCAGTAGATGTTCTGTGGCAACGCGCCGCCCGCAAGAATGATCTGTACGCCGGAACTGACACTCAGCCCTTGCGCGATCTGGAAGATCCACACATCGTTCGGGCCGCCCGTCAGGGTCAGATTGGAAGGTATCTGTACGCCGGTGCCCCATTTGTACGTTGCCGGGCCGAGGTTCAGTCCACCGATGTTGCCGGCACCGAGTTCCGTGTAGTCGGGTGCTCGACCATTGGCATCGGTATAGGCGGTGCCCTTGTCGCTGATCGCGGTCGTCAACGCGGGCGCGTCATTGATCGAACAGGGCGCGGGGCCCGTGCCGTCCACATCGTGGATGACTCCGGTGACTTCCACGCAAGTCAGGCCGATGCCTGCACCCGTCGCGGGACTCAACCCCACGTCCCCGGTAATCGCAGAAGGCGAAACATCCGTGATATTCGATTGCGCCAGAATTCTGAAATTGGCAGCACTCCCCAGGTTTACCGGAGCCGGACCGCGGCCGCCGATGCCTGCGCCGGTGCCGGCCCCTGCATTCGTAGGGACGCCACCGGTTCCGCCGCTGCCGCCGCCGCCATCGTCACCACCACCGCAACCCGCTACGAGGGCCGCCGTGATTGACGCGATAAGCAATGCATGGAATGGTTTGAATATGGTGCTGTTCATACGCTTCTCCTGATCGTCTGCCCGGCAGGCCCAAGGAAGTTGGAGTCCGGCGGGTACGTACCCTGAGCGTCTTGTCATGACGTCGCCATGACCTGCTACAGGACGTTGGGCAAATTCCCAGTGCCAAATCAGGATCGCTAGTCCCTTCTGAGTCGTTGCAGTCGGTGCAACACCTTATGCGCCATCAGTAGGATGATCGGTTCGTTACCGAACATAGGGCTAAATAATTCGAGCGGCGTCGCCGGCGGGCCGCTGATACGAAAAGCGTCCACTTCCCGAGCATTGGCGCATCAGAGAACCAGATCGCGCTGCATAGAGTGTTGAACAGCGCAACTTCAGGGGCCAAATCGGCAGGGGCGGACCGGTCGCGAGCTGCGCCAGCTCAGTCGCGCAGGCCGTTCAGATCGTACAGCGACTCCAGCAGCGGCGACGTGGGCAAGTCGCCGAACCAGCGCCTGGAAATCTTCAAGACTTCGCCGCTGTGGTAGAGACTGGCCAGCACGCTGTTCACGGCGTACTTGAAGTCTGCATCGTTGCGGCGCAACGGCAGTCCATAGGGCTCGTACAGGAACTGATATTCGGCAAGCGCGAACTTATCCGGATCGGACGCGCCGCGGGCAAAACTGGCAAGGATGGTGCGATCGCCCGCGAGCGCGTCGACCGCACCGCTTTCGAGGGCGGTCATGCCTTCTTGCCGGTCTTTCACCAGCACGATCTCGGTGCTGACCCGGCCGCCGGCGAGTGCCTGCGTGAGAATCACTTCGCGAAGCGCCTTGTCCGTGGTCGAGTCCTTGAATACGGCAATCTTCTTGCCCGCCAGATCCGCGTTGGTCTTGAGGCGTGTTGTACGCCTGACCAGGAAGGTGCCGCTATCGATCCAGGTCATCGCGCTGAAATCCACCGCCTTCAGCCGGGACAGGGTAATGGCCGAGACGCCGCACTCCAGGTCGATGGTGCCGTCGGCGACACGCTGGAACCGGTTGGTCAGATTCACTTCGATCCATTCGATGTCCAGCGCCACGAGATTGTATTGGTTACGGATACCCGCGACCACGCGATGGCAAAGGTCGATCGAGTAGCCCTCGGGTTTGCCCGCCGGGCTGGCCGACGAGAACGGCGCAAGATCCTTCTGATATCCGAGTCGGATGATGCGATCAGAAATGATTCTTTTGAGCGTGCCCTCCGGCTGGTCGGCGATGGCGGGCATCGGGTGCAAGGCAATCGCGAGAAAGCCGAGGATTGCGGCGTGCTTCATGACACAACTCCGAAAGGTTCACGCTCACTGAGATGGCGAAGATTCGTGCCGATGTTACTGCAACCGGCGGCGAGGCGTCATTCGGCCTCGCCCTGAGGCAGGCGCGAATGCCATCCGAACGCAGCCTTTGGCTATGGGGTTGATGGGGCAGCCGTGCTCAGGCAATCTTGTTTACGTTACCCGGCCAGTATGACGACCGGCTATGCATGATGCCATTGGCGAGTCGCATTCCCCTTGGTTCGTGCAGATAATGTTAATGGCATTCCAGACAACCGAGGCGGAGCACAGGGTCTACCTGAGAGCCGTTTGGCGCGTTGTGAGCACAGGGCGTGCGTCCAATAATATGCCAACCATGGCGCGCCTTCCTCAAAGTCCGCTGCGCCATGGCCCGCCGGTCTCCTGGTGCTCGTCATCCTGAGACCGGCGTTTGCATTTTCGACTTGGCGATCGGCCAAGTTTGCCAAGCGATCAGAGCCCCATTTTTTCCAAAAGCGCTGGCCAACGGTGCTTCCAGGGTTGCGCGGCTTCAAAGCATGCCGACGCGCGTAGGACGGTGGCGTCTCCCAGGTGGCGACCGATTATTTGCAGCCCGACAGGCAAGCCATCGTCGGTCCATCCCGCTGGAACAGTAGCGGCCGGTTGCCCGGTAAGGTTGAGCGGGTAAGTGAAGTGCAGCCACTCGAAAGGCTCGACTTCCCTGCCGTCGATCTGCGTCGGTCCTTGGATGCCCACTTCGAACGGTGGCACTGCCAAAGTAGGCGTTAATAGAAGGTCATATTTGCGCATGAACCGCCACATCTTATTGTTGACTGCCTTTCGTTGAACCATTGCATCAGTGAATTGCTCTGCAGTCCATTCGGTGGTGACAAATTCTCTTACGTGCGGTGTCATTTTTTCGCCAAGCTTTTTCTCCATGGCTCTCATGCCACGAAGATCAGTCTCGCGCGCGACCATGCCCCAGAACGCCTCATACGGATTATTCCACCCGGGGTTTGCTTCCTCCACCTTGCAGCCGAGATCGCGCGCAAAAACCTTTACAGCCTCGGTGACGATTTTCCGTACCCGCTTATCCACGGCAGCGTATCCGCCCCAGTCCAACGTATAAGCGACCTTGAGCCCTTTCAAGTCGCCCTTTAGCGATTTCATCCAGTCAAAGCCTTCTTCCTTCGGCAAACTGTGTCGATCACGATCATCAGGACCAGCAATAATCGACAGCATTAAGGCTGCGTCGGCTACCGTGCGGGCCATGGGGCCGATATGTTCCAAAGATTCCCAACTGGAAACTCCCGGATACCGTTCATCCTTTACCCCGGGGTACAGAGGCACACGGCCCATAGAGGCCTTCATGCCAAACAGGCCCGAATGCGCGCTCGGAATCCGTACTGAGCCGCCGCCATCGCTTCCGATAGCAAATGGCCCCATGCCGCTCGCAACTGCCGCGCCTGAGCCCGCGCTGGACCCGCCTGGGGTCAAATCGGTATTCCATGGATTGCGCGTCGTTGGAAAAACCGGGTTATGTCCGACACCACTGTAGCCAAACTCGGGCACGTTGGTTTTCCCGAGGATTACTGCCCCGGCAGCCTTGAGTCGCTCCACAACAATGTCATCTTCGTCGGGAACGAAATCAGCGTATGCCCACGAACCAGAAACAGTTTTGATACCTTTAGTGCACACGAGGTCCTTTATGCCGACGGGAACCCCTGCCAGGGGCCCGACGGGTTTTCCAGCCATGATGTCTTTTTCTATCTTCTTGGCAGTCTTGCGCGCGAGTTCCGGGGTCGGGGTACAAAACGCGTGCAACACGGGTTCGAGCTTCTCCATGCGGTCGAGCACCGCATCGATCACTTCAACCGGCGACAATTTCTTCGAACGAATCTGTTTTGCCAGCGTAACCGCGTCCATGCGGCAGATCTCTTTTTCAGTAGCCATTGATTTACGCTCCAATCGCCCATCAGATTAATCTGTACTCAAAAGATCAATGCAGAGAATTTATCGCGCGGCGGCCTCGGCTCCGCTAGGCTGGCTCGTTAGTGATGCTCCCAGAGACGCGGCGGCAGCCTTGCCAAGAATGGCATATAGGACAAAGCTGGTTGCAATACCGGCCGCGCCGAACAGGAAGTTCGGATAAGCCTTGTTGACATAGTAGCCGACCGCTATCCCCGCGATTACGGCGATGATCGCGGCCCAGTTGAAGCGTTCGTTTCTCAGTACGCCGAATCCGCGATCGCCCCTGATGACGTAGTAGTCAGCCATTATTGCGCCGCCAATTGGAGGAACGATCAATCCAAGCAGGATAAGCCAGTTGACGATATTGCCAATTATTCCGGTGCCGGCAGCTATGACGCCGATAATCGTTCCGAGGATCGCTGCATTCCGCCAATTGAGCGACGGAATTGCGTTCGTATAGCCCATCGTCGCGTTATACAAGCAGGCATCGCAAGTGGACCAGTTACTGAGTATTGCAATGCCGATCAAGGCGGCCAACCCAATTCCGGTGCCAGCCTGCAGGAAGTAGGGCACGCTTGGATCGTTGATTACGGCGGAGATGAGCGCACCCATCACCATGAAAGGTGCGTTGGAGAAAATGAACGCGACCGCCGTCACCAACACTGCTTGCTTGCCGGATTTGGTATAACGAACTATATCTCCGGTCATTGTGCCGCTCACCACAAAAGTGCTCCATGCCATGCCGACTCCGGCCATGAAAGTGATCTTGCCAGTGCCGATGCCTGAAAAAAGTGAAGATCCAGCCGGGATGACCTTTGCGAAGAGGTAATACAAGGCGAAAACAATCATTAGCGGCAAGGCAATCTTCATCAAATTCGCCATCGATTTAATTCCGAAGATAACGGGCAACCCCATAACAATTGCGATTACTCCAGCCATCACGCCGATCAGCAGACCGCCTTCCAAATTGAGTGCGACGCGAAGAATATCTGCGGTTAACCAGGCCTGAAACGCATACCACCCGGTGACCAGAACGGCCATGACTAGAATGGGGAGGATTGCACCTACGTTACCGAACACCGCTTTGACGGTGAGAGGAAAGTTCAGGCCCCATTTACCGTTAGCATAGCCGATAGCGGCGGAATAAAGGAAAAGTATGAAATTGCCCAGCAGTATGGCAAGTATGGCGTCGCCTGTACCCAATCCTTGCTGAATGATCCCTCCAATGACAGCACAGATGTAAGCGATGCCGAATCCGGACCAAACGAGGGCTGGATCCCGGAAGCCCAAGCGGGCTCTCAGTGGAACGGGAATAGAGTGATACTCCTCATGGACATCCTGCTGGTCCGCCGTCGGTGTACTCGTTGTTAGCGTAGCCATCACTTTCCTCCTAGTGGGTGGGAGTTGACAAGGAATCGCACGACGTGAGAAATGAAATGTCCCGCGAGGATGCATCGCGAATATGGCCAAGAACAACCAATCGATATTTGCGGTTCTAAGGGGAGTTGCAATAGAAGCGGCTCGCAATGAGCGCCGTTCGCGAGTCCGGTACGAGGGGTCACTGCGCCCCTTTCGGCGCCGAGCGGGATGGCGAAATCATGAACGAGTGCCCATGTTTCAGATCAGACTAGTGCCAGATTCTGGTCTTCCAAGAAATCCGGTGCTACATAACCAACAGCGTCGGCAGTGACCTGGGTCAAATATAGCTACCATCGGCCCGTAACGATGGCGGCGAAAATGATGAACCTACACCGCCATTAGAGTCAAGCGAGGAATCGAACGTAGCGAACTCAAATGACTGGCACTTGAATCAGGTTGGTGGTGCTGTCTGCAAAAGGACGGGTGCACTGCGGCAATCAGACTCGAGAATCCAGAGCACTGCATTCATGCATAGGTATAAGGTGGAATCGTATTAATGGATCTCTCGGCTGAACTTCCGACCCTGCTGCCGCTGGCCATCGCCTGGGCGCGGGACCAGGAGGCGGCAGGCTTGCGCGATGGGGAAAAGCTGAGTCCTCCGGGCATGCAGTTGGCCCGCTCCGTGGGGGTGGTACACCCGGAGCAGGTTCGCGTGGTGGTGACCGACGTGCTGCCCCATCCCGAGCATCCTGCGCTGCGGCAGGCGGCCGCGGAGCTGGGCATGCTGGGGCCCGACACGGCTGGGCTTACTCTGGGCTATGCCGTTTTCATTCTGCAGGGTCATACGGGTACGCGCCTGCTGTCGCATGAACTGCGGCACGTTCATCAATACGAAAACAACGGATCCATCGAAGGCTTCCTGCCGCTTTACCTGCGCCAGGTCATCGATTGCGGCTATCCCGATGCGCCCCTGGAGCGGGATGCGC
>CBDDRM010000204.1:0-5027 GCA_965233135.1 uncultured bacterium
CCGCGGCATCGAAATTGATTCCAGTGTCGCAGACGGACGCCAGTCGGTCATTCTGCCGCAAGTAACTTTCGGTATTGCAGTGCGCATGGCGGTGATGGCCATCCTGGCGGGTAACGCATGAAAATCCAGATCAAGGGCGCGCGCACCGTGGATCCGGCCAGCGGCGCGGATCGGGTGCAGGATGTTTTTATTGCCGCCGGCAAGGTGGTCATGCTTGGCTCGACAGCGCCTGCCGGCTTCCATGCCAATCGCGTGATCGACGCCGCCGGGCTGGTAATCTGTCCGGGTCTCGTCGACCTGTCCGTGAGATTGCGCGAGCCCGGTTACGAGTACAAGGCCACGCTGGAAAGCGAGATGGCCGCAGCCGTTGCCGGTGGTGTCACGTCGCTGGTGTGTCCCCCGGACACGGATCCGCCGCTGGACGAGCCCGGACTGGTGGAAATGCTCAAGCATCGTGCGCGCAACCTCAATCAGGCGCATGTTTATCCGTTGGGCGCACTGACGCAGGGGCTCAAAGGCGAGCGCATTACCGAAATGGCGGAACTTCTGGATGCAGGATGCATCGCTTTCTCGCAGGCAGATGTGCCTTTGAACGACAATCAGGTACTACTGCGCGCGATGCAATATGCCGCCACGTTCGGATACGGTGTGTGGCTGCGACCACGCGATGGTACGCTCGCCCGCGACGGTGTCGCGCACGATGGCCAGGTCGCCACCCGCCTCGGCCTCGCGCCCATTCCCGCGCTCACCGAGACCGTCGCACTGTCCACGATCCTGTTGCTGGTGCGTGAAACGGGCGCCCGGGTCCATCTGTGCAGGCTGTCCACGGCGGACGGTATCGACATGGTTCGCCAGGCAAAGGCCCTGGGCCTGGCCGTCACCTGCGATGTATCGGCCAATCAGGTGCACCTGAGCGAAATGGACATTGGTTATTTCGATTCGAATTGCCACCTTGTTCCTCCGCTGCGCTCGCTTCGCGACCGCGACGCGGTCCGGCGCGGTATTCAGGATGGAACGATCGATGCCGTGTGTTCCGACCACACGCCGGTGGATGAGGACGCCAAACAATTGCCGTTTGGCGAATCCGAAGCGGGTGCCACAGGCCTGGAGCTTTTGTTGTCACTCATTTTGAAGTGGGCGCAGGAAGCTAAAGTTCCGCTCGCAACTGCCTTGGCCAAGGTCACCAGCGAGCCCGCTCGTATCCTCGGCATCGAAGCGGGCGTACTGGCGCCAGGGGTTGCAGCTGATCTTTGCGTGTTCGATCCCGCGGCGCGCTGGAACGTCGAGCCGGCCATGCTGCGGAGTCAGGGAAAAAATACGCCGTTTACCGGATGGGAAATGACCGGCAAGGTGCGTGTCACACTGATCGACGGACATATCGTCTACGAAGCCTAGGTGTTGTATCGGGCGCGCGCGTCCGGCTTGAAACCGCGCGAAACCGCCACCATGTGTTCAATCACCCAACCGTGTTCCATTCAATAGATGAACCCATTACTCGATTTTTCAGGCCTGCCGCGTTTTGCCGAGGTCAATGCCGAATGCGTTACACCGGCCGTGGATCAGCTGCTGTCGGAGAACCGGGCATTGATCGAGCGCGTGAAACAGCCCGAAACCCCTGCAGACTGGGATAATTTCATTGTTCCGCTTGACGACGCCAACGAGCGATTGCGCCGTGCATGGGGCCAGGTTGCCCACCTGAATGCAGTCATGAACAGTTCGCAGCTGCGCGACGTCTATAACGCGAATCTCCCGCGCATCACTGAGTATTTCAGCGAACTTGCGCAGGACGAAGCGCTTTACGCCAAGTACAAGGCGTTGCGCGCGTCGGAAGCGTTCGGACGCTTGACGGCTGCCCAACGCAAAGTCATCGACAACGAACTTCGCGACTTCAGGTTGGGCGGAGCGGAACTGCCGGCGGCGGACAAAACCCGATTCAAGCAAAACAGCGAACGTCTCGCTGGGTTGTCATCGAAATTCAACGACAACCTGCTCGATGCGACGAATGCCTTCGAATTGATCGAAATCGATCGCGCACGGCTCGCGGGCCTGCCGGACGACGTACTGGAGGGCGCCGCTGAGAGCGCCCGCCAGGCCGGCAAGAAGGGCTGGAAATTCACCCTGCACATGCCCTCGTATCTTCCGGTATTGCAGTATGCGGACAATCGCGCGTTGCGTGAGCAGATGTATCGCGCGTATGTGACGCGCGCAGCCGAGTTTGGCGACCCGGCCTGGGACAACACGGCGCTTATCGCCGACATACTGCGACTTCGCCGTGAGCAAGCGCAATTGCTGGGGTTTGCCAATTTCGCGGAGCTATCATTGCAGCCGAAGATGGCGGATTCGCCGCGACAAGTTCTCGACTTTCTCGAAGAGCTTGCTCAGCGCGCGAAGCCTTATGCGGAGCGCGATCTGGCTGAATTGAAGGAATTTGCCTCAAGCGAGCTGGGACTGGAGGATTTGCAGCCGTGGGATGTCGCTTACGCATCCGAGAAACTACGCGTTGCGCGTTACGCATTTTCCGATCAGGAAGTGAAGCAGTACTTTCCCGAGCAGCAGGTACTCGAAGGCATGTTCCGGGTGGTCACGGCGCTCTACGGCTTGCGGATTACTGCGGACGAGGCACCGAAATGGCATGAGGACGTGCGCTTCTTCTGCATCAGAAACAGCGCCGGCGCCCTTGTCGGGCAGTTTTACCTCGATCTTTATGCCAGACCGTCCAAGCGCGGTGGTGCCTGGATGGACGATGCGGTCACGCGTCGGCGCAAACCATCAGGGGTGCAAACACCGGTGGCTTACCTCAACTGCAATTTCTCAGCCCCCTTGAACGGCAAGCCGGCCTTGTTCACGCATGACGAAGTCATCACGCTGTTTCATGAATTCGGCCATGGTCTGCATCATCTGCTCACTCAAGTCGATGTGCTGGGCGTCTCGGGAATCAACGGTGTTGAGTGGGATGCCGTCGAACTGCCGAGCCAGTTCATGGAGAATTTCTGCTGGGAGTGGGAGGTGGTCAAGGACATGAGCCGTCATGTGGACTCCGGCGCCAGCTTGCCGCGTGCATTGTTCGACAAGATGGTAGCGGCCAGGAATTTCCAGAGCGGCATGCAGACCGTTCGTCAGCTGGAGTTCGCGCTATTCGACATGCGTCTGCATGCGGAATTCGATCCGGACGGGCAGATGACCCCGTTACAATTGATCGAGGATGTGCGTCGTGGCGTGGCCGTGCTGTTTCCGCCTGAGTACAATCGCTTTGCGAACGGTTTCTCGCACATTTTCGGCGGCGGTTATGCGGCGGGATATTACAGTTACAAATGGGCGGAAGTGCTGGCTGCGGACGCCTACAGTTTGTTCGAGGAGAATGGCGTACTCAACGCGTCCGTGGGCCATCGATTTCGCGAGGAGATACTCGGTTCCGGCGGCAGCCGGCCTGCGCTGGAATCGTTCGTCGCATTCCGAGGCCGGCAACCGTCAATCGATGCGCTGTTGCGGCACTATGGCATGGCACAGGCGGCGTAACGCTGAGGCAGAATGCGTACGGATCATGGGAGGCCTTTGATGAATTACTGGCGGTGGTTTCCGGCTCTGTTGATGGCTTGTTCGGCTGCGCACGCAGACTACTTCCGCTGGACGGACGAAGACGGGACGGTGCACTACAGCGATCAGCCACCCCCCGCGCATGTCCGGAACGTCGAAACCGTAAAAGCAGCGGGAGGCAAGCCCACCGAGGCGCCCCTGCCGTATGTACTGCAGCAAGCGGTCACCAATTTTCCGGTCCTGTTGTATTCGACGGAGTGCGGTGACGCCTGCAAGCGAGCCGGCGAGTTCTTGGCCAAGAGAGGAATTCCGTACACGGAGCTCGACGCCACGACGCAAGAAGTCCAGGAGGAACTCAAGAAATTGACCGGTGGCCCGCTCGAGGTGCCGGTTCTGAAAGTAGGCAACGATGCGTTGCGAGGTTTCGAGGAAGCACAGTGGAATATCGCACTGGATGCGGCAGGCTACCCGCAAACCCCGGTGATTCCGCCGCGTCCTCCAACAAGGCCCGCGAAGACCTCACCGACGCCGACGGCGGCGCCGCCCGAGGCGCCAGCGGCGTCCCAAACCGCGCCGGCCGAGACGCCCCGATAGTTGCTTGAAGCTCGCTGCCTGGAATGTCAATTCTCTGAAAATAAGGCTGCCCCAGCTCCTGGACTGGCTGGCACGCGAGCAGCCCGATGCGATATGCCTGCAGGAGACGAAACTCGAGGATCATCATTTTCCGGAGGCGCAACTGCAGCAGGCCGGGTATTGCGCGGTGTTTTGCGGCCAGAAAACCTATAACGGCGTGGCGATCCTGACCAGGGAGCGCTGCGACGCAATCGAGCCAGGCATTGGCGGTTTCAACGACGCGCAAAAACGGGTGCTGTCGGCGACAGTGAACGGGGTCCGGCTGGTATGCGCCTACGTGCCCAACGGACAGAGCCTCGAATCCGAGAAATATCAATACAAGCTGGGCTGGTTGCAGGCCTTTGCCACCTGGCTGGCGGGCGAAGCAAAGAAGTATCCGCGCATGGCCGTGCTCGGTGATTTCAACATTGCTCCCCACGATCAGGACGTCCATGACCCGGCGGCGTGGCAAGGTCAGGTCCTGTGCAGTCCCGCGGAGCGAACGGCTTTCCAGGCGCTGCTTGCAACAGGCTTGCATGACAGCTTCCGCCTGTTCGATCAGCCGCAGAATTCGTTCTCATGGTGGGATTACCGCATGAACGCATTTCGACGCAAGATGGGCTTGCGCATCGACCATATCCTGGTCTCCGATGCGCTCGCGCGCGACTGCAGATCGAGCCGAATAGATGTCGACATGCGTCGTAATGAACGGCCCTCCGACCACGCGCCGGTGATCGCGGACTTTTGACGTTCGGTCATTTGTCCCGGCCGGACTCCTCCGCCAATCCCAATTCCTGAATCTTTCGGGTCAGCGTGTTGCGCCCCATGCCGAGCAGCACGGAAGCTTCAATGCGCCGTCCGCCCGTGTGGGCAAGCGCGCG
>CBDDRM010000205.1:0-2748 GCA_965233135.1 uncultured bacterium
GCGCATCACGCCATCGAAGCATCGCCCAAACCGGTCATCGCGCTGATTCACGGCTTCTGCGTGGGCGGCGGGCTGGCGGTGGCGCTATCGTGCGATATGCGCTACGCGGATGCGTCGAGCCGTTTTGCGATTCCTGCCGCGCGGCTCGGGCTGGGTTACGGCGTTCACGGTACGGGCCGGCTGGTGGCCACCGTCGGCCAGGCCAATGCGCGCGAGATCATGTTCAGTGCGCGCCGTTACAGCGCCGAGCAAGCACTGGCGATGGGGCTGGTCAACCGCGTGCTGCCTGATGACGAACTCGACGGTTACGTGCGCGCACTCGCCGAAGAGTTGGCAGCGAATGCGCCGATGACCATTGCGGCGTCCAAGGCCGTCCTCAATGCGCTGACCGAGCCTGCCGGGGATTTTTCAGCGGCCGAAGCGGCCGTCGTGCGCTGCATGCAAAGCGACGACTACGTGGAAGGCCGGCGAGCATTCATGGAAAAGCGCGCGCCCGTATTCAAGGGCAGCTAGCCGGTGAAAGCGCCCGCGACGGTGTCATGCGAAACCGATGAGATCCTGAGCCGGGCCATCGACGCCGGCACGGTGCCGGGCGTCGTGGGCATGGCATGCACGCGCGATGCTACGATTTACGAGGGCGCATTCGGCACGCGCCGGATCGGTGCAACCAGACCCATGACGCTGGACGCGGTAGGCTGGATTGCATCGATGACCAAGCCGATCACCACGGCAGCCGTGATGCAACTGGTCGAGCGCGGCAAGCTGGGCCTGGACGATGACATGGGGCGGTGGGTGCCGGAGCTGGCGAATGCCAAAGTGCTTGCAGGCTTCGATGCCGCCGGCGAACCGCGGCTGCGCGAGCGGCTCAAGCCGGTCACGTTGCGCCGTTTGCTTACGCACACTGCCGGCTATGGCTATGCGATGTGGAACGAGCCGATCGCGCGTTACATGGAGGTCACGGGTTTGCCGGCCACCCAGACCTGCCAGAACGCGGCGCTAAGCGCGCCGCTGTTGTTCGAGCCCGGAGAGCGATGGAATTACGGGATCGGCATCGAACTGGTGGGCAAGATCATCGAGGCGGTGAGCGGCCAGAGGCTCGGCGACTATCTGCAAGACAACCTGTTCCGCCCGCTTGGCATGACAAGCACGGGATTCCGCATTACGCCATCGATGCGCAAACGCATGGTGCGGCTGCATGAGCGCGATGAGCATGGCACGCTAACGGCCGGGGATTTCGAGGTGCCACAGGAGCCGGAATTCGAGATGGGCGGTGGCGGCCTGTACTCGACAGCCGGCGATTATCTGGCCTTCGTGCGCATGATCCTCAACCGAGGGGTTGGTAATGGCCATCGTGTGTTGCAGGCCGCAACGATAGACCTCATGGCAAGCGCCCAGACGGGAGTCATGCAGGTTGGCGCCTTGCGGACGGTCAATTCCCAGCGCTCGAACGATGTCGAGTTTTTCCCCGGCATTGCGAAAAGCTGGGGCCTGGGCTTCATGATCAACCAGGCGCGTGCGCCAACGGGACGCAGCGCGGGAAGTCTCGCCTGGGCCGGATTGTCGAATTGCTACTTCTGGATCGATCCGGCAGCGGGCATCGGCGGGGTATTTCTCACGCAGATCCTGCCCTTCGCCGATGTACATGCGCTGCCGCTGTACCTCGCGTTCGAAACGGCCATCTACCAGTCGCGCGCATGACGAAGGTGCCCGGGCAGCAAGACGTTCCGGCTGAAGACATTGCCCGGTTGCGCGGCGTCATCACCCAGTATTTTGCATCGCGTGCGCTGTATGCCGCGGCAGTGCTGGATGTCGCCGGCGCGCTGGCCGATGGAGCGAAAGGCATCGAAGATCTCGCCTCCCGCATCCCGGCACATGCTTCATCGCTGTATCGCGTGCTGCGCGTACTGGCTGCAGCGGGTATTTTCACGGAACTCGACGACGGCCGTATCGCGAACACGCCGCTCTCGGAATTGCTGCGGGCCGACGCGCCGGGCTCGCTGCGCGATCTGGTGCTGCTGCTTGGTGATGAGACCTCCTGGCGTTCATGGCAGCACATCGTGCATGGCGTACGCACCGGCGAATCGCCCTTCGAGCATGTTTACGGTGAAAAATTCTTCGATTATCTGCAGCACCACCCGGAAACCGCTGCAATGTTCGACCGCGCGATGGCCAGCGCATCGTCGACTACCAATCGCGCAGTCGTGCAGGCATTCGATTTCTCGAAACTCGGCACGGTCGTCGATGTGGCGGGCGGCGTCGGAGCGGCGCTCTGCAGCATCCTCAATGCAAACGCCGGTCTGCGCGGCATCGTGTTCGATCTGCCGCATGTCGGCGAGCGGGCACGCGCGTATATCGCGGAGCAGGGCCTCGCGTCGCGGTGCGAATTCATTGCAGGCAACTTTTTCGAGTCCGTTCCTGCTGGTGCCGGGGCCTACTTCATGAAGCATATCCTGCATGACTGGGGCGATGAGGAATGCCGGACCATCCTTGCGGTATGCCGTGCGGCCATGTCGGCGACCTCACGGCTGTTGATCTGCGAGCGGATCGTGCCGGAAGGCAACGAGCCCTCGCCGGCGAAGCTGATCGATCTGCACATGATGATGACCAACCACGGCGGCAGGGAGCGAACGCATCGGCAATACCGGGATTTGCTTGAAACGGCCGGCTTCAACTTGAACCGGGTCATCGCGACCAGCACGCCGTGGAGTTTGATCGAAGGGCGTGCGGCCAAACCCTAAAGACAGTATT
>CBDDRM010000206.1:0-19174 GCA_965233135.1 uncultured bacterium
TGAGTTCCTTGTATTCCTCGCATGGGATCGGTGTGCAGATCCTTTGCAGTTCGGCCAGGTGTTGCTCCGCCTTGGGCAGATCGTTGGTCAACAGATAGGCCTCGCCGATATACTCATGCGCGTGTCTGTTCATCGGGTCGAGCTTCAACGCCTTGCGGTATTCGGCAAACGATGCGTCGTAATTGCCGGTTTTTCGATAGGCGTACCCGAGTAGATTGTGCGCCTGGGAATTGTTCGACGTGGTCTGCATCGCCTTCGACAGCAGTTCGATTGCTTTGTCCCACTGCTGGGCTTCCACGGCTTTCTTGCCGGCAAGGTAGTTCGGATCGATGCTCTCGTTTTCCTCTTCCGCGCCCATATTTGCCACGGCCCCGGGCACCATGGCGAAGCTCAGCAGAGCAAGCGCGCAAGCAAAACACGACTGCAAGAATTTTCGCATTGTCGGCTCCATTCGATGAATCGCCGGCCTGTCGGCGATCCAGATCTGTGCTCACTTCGAAGGACGCGCATCACCGCCAGGCTCACTCCACCGTGACGGATTTTGCCAGATTGCGCGGTTTGTCGACATCCGTTCCTTTGGTCAGGGCGGCGTGATAGGCGAGCAATTGCAGCGGCAGCGTATGCAAAATGGGGCTCAAGTCACCCGCGTGAGCGGTCATGCGGATGATGTGCACGCCTTCGCCTTCCTGAATGTGGGTATCCGAATCGGTGAACACATACAATTCTCCGCCGCGCGCCCGCACTTCCTGCAGGTTGGATTTGAGTTTCTCCAGCAGCGCATCGTTGGGCGCAATGGCAATCACCGGCATGTCCTTGTCGACCAGCGCCAGCGGGCCGTGTTTGAGCTCGCCGGCGGGATAGGCTTCTGCATGGATGTAGGAAATCTCCTTGAGTTTGAGCGCCCCTTCCATGGCAATCGGATAATGCATGCCTCGCCCCAGAAACAGAGCGTGCCGTTTGTCGGCAAACCGTTTCGCCCAATCGGCGACCTGGGGCTCGAGATCGAGTACCTGCTGCAGCGCCGCGGGCAGGTGACGCAAGGCTTGCAAATGCTTCTGCTCGACTTGCGCGGACAAACGGCCATGGGTCTTCGCCAGCACCAGCGTTAATAAAAAGAGCGCTGCCAACTGCGTGGTGAATGCCTTGGTCGAGGCCACGCCGATCTCGGGACCCGCCCTGGTCAGGAATTTCATGTTCGCGTGCCGGATCAGACTGCTTTCAGCCACATTGCAGATCGCCAGGGTGCGGGTTTCCCCCAGAGATTTGGCAAACTCGAGCGCCGCGATCGTATCGGCGGTTTCGCCCGACTGGGAAATGGCGATGACCAGGGCATCGGGATTGGGCACGCTCTTGCGATAACGAAACTCGCTCGCTACCTCGACCGAGCAAGGTATGCCGGCGATGGCTTCGATCCAGTAGCGGGCGACCAGCCCCGCGTGGTAGCTTGTCCCACAGGCGAGTACCGTAACGGCCTTGATGCGCTGCATCGCGCTCTCGGCTTCGACGCCGAACAGCTGCGGGACGATCGACTGAGCACCGATCACCATTTCCAGCGTATTGGCTACCGCGCCCGGTTGCTCGAAAATCTCCTTTTGCATGTAATGCCGGTATGGACCGAGCTCGACTGCATCGGCAGATAACTTGCTCTCATGCACCGGCCGGACAGCCTCTTTCCCGGCGCTGTCGAAAATGCGCACGCCATCCAGACCGATCGCGGCGACATCGCCTTCCTCCAGATAGATCATCTGTTTTGTGACCTGCAAAAGCGCAGAGGCGTCCGAAGCGGCGAAGTTCTCGCCTTCACCAAGACCCAGTAATAGCGGCGCGCCCTTGCGCGCTACGATGAGGGTGTCGGGGTTCTTTTCCGACAACACGGCAATCGCATAGGCGCCGCGCAAGTCACCGGTCGCCTTGCGTACGGCATCGAACAAATCGTGCTCGCGCTTCCAGTAAAGATGCACCAGATGCGCGACGACTTCGGTATCCGTGTCGGAATCGAATCGATAGCCCGCCGTCATGAGCCGGGCGCGTATTTCTTCGTGATTCTCGATGATGCCGTTGTGAACGAGCGCCAGGCCATCGTTGCTGATGTGGGGATGAGCGTTTCGCTCCGAAGGTGCGCCGTGGGTGGCCCAGCGCGTATGGGCGATGCCCAGATTGCCTTTCACGTTGGCCTGCTCGGCCATGCTGACGAGCGCGGCGACGCGACCGGTGCTGCGCAGGCGATTCAGACTGCCGTTGACCACGGCGATACCCGCCGAATCGTAACCACGGTATTCGAGTTTGCGCAGCCCTTCCAGCAGGACGGGAACGATATTGCGCCTGGCGACTGCACCGACGATTCCACACATAGGATTTGAAGATTCGAGTAATCGATAAAGTTTTGCCGAACCTGCTCTAATCGGCGCTCTTCTTGACTGGCCGTTTCCAGCCCCGGACGGTCAGTTGCCTGGCGCGCGACAATGTCAATGAATCTGCCGGCGCGTCTTTCGTGATGGTGCTGCCCGCGCCTATCGTCGCGCCGCGCCCGATTGTGACGGGAGCGACCAACTGCGTATCCGAGCCAATGAAGGCGTCATCTTCGATCACGGTTCGGTATTTGTTGGCGCCGTCGTAATTGCAGGTAATGGTCCCGGCCCCGATGTTTACCCCGCTCCCGACCGAAGTGTCGCCCAGATAGCTCAAGTGGTTGGCCTTGGAGCGCTCACCCAGTTGCGTCGCCTTGGTTTCGACGAAATTGCCGACATGCACTTCATCGGCGAGCCGGGTGCCGGGACGCAGGCGCGCAAACGGGCCAATCCTGCACCGCGCGCCCACCATCGTGCTGTCGAGATGCGAATACGGCGCAATTTCGCTGCCTGTGCCAACTTCCACATTGCGCAGTACACATCCTGCGCCGACCCTGACACCGTCTGCCAGGCGCACCTTGCCTTCGAACACGCAGTTGATGTCGATGAAGACATCCTCGCTGCACTGGAGTTCGCCGCGCACGTCGAAACGCCACGGATCTGCCAGGGTTACGCCCCGCGCCATCTGGGCGCGGGCGTTCTGCAATTGATAGATGCGTTCGAGATAAGCGAGCTGGTCCTTGCTGTTAACACCGAGAATCTCCCACTCGTTCGACGCCTGCACGGAACTCACCGGGGTTTTCGAATCGATGGCAAGCGCCACGATGTCGGTCAGGTAATACTCTTTCTGGACGTTATGGTTGGTCAGCATGGACAGCCACGCACGCAACATTGCATTGGGGGCGCACAATATGCCGGTGTTGATCTCGCGAATACTTTTTTCCCGCGCACTGGCGTCTTTCTCTTCGACGATGCGCAGGATGCGCGCAGCCTTGTCGCGCACGATGCGACCATAGCCGCCCGGATCTGCGAGCTTTGCCGTAACCAATCGCAGACCGGGCCCGGCGAGCAACTGCGTGAGCGTGGCATCGCGGATGAGCGGCACGTCGCCATACAAAACCAGGGTCGTGCCGTGCTCATCCAGATGCGGCAATGCCTGCTGAACGGCGTGGCCGGTGCCAAGCTGCGGTTCCTGTCGGACAAACGTGACGGCGGCATCCGCGAATGCACCGGGAACTGCGTCGCCACCGTGGCCGTACACGACAATGGTGCGTGCGGAATTTAGCGCTGCGGCCCGTTCGAGCACGTGCGCCAGCATCGGCTTGCCGCCTATCGGATGCAAGACCTTCGGCAATCTGGAGTGCATGCGCGTCCCCTTGCCTGCAGCGAGGATCACGACATTGAGAGGAGTAGTTTTCACGGGAAAGCGCAAGGATGACGCCAAATTATGGCACAAGCCCATTCACCAGGACGGCGAGGCATAGGCGTAATGGCGTTTGTTTGCGCGAAACCTGCCTGCTGGCCATGCCGGCCCGTTGATCCCGATACGGTCCGGACGTTACGGGAGGTCGTCCAGAATCGAGCAAGTGCCTTCGACGAGCGTGGCGGTCTGCTCTTCATCGATAATGTAAGGCGGCATGAAATACACCGTATTGCCCAGTGGGCGCAGTAGCAAGCCCCGGCGCAGGGCAGCTTCGTAGAATATCCGCGGAAACTGTGATTCGGTGCTCTGCACGTCGAAAGCCCAGATCATGCCGGTATTTCGAAAGTGCCTCACCCGCGCATGGCTCGCGAGTCTTTCGCATGCCGCAGAAATCTTGGCCGCCTTGAGCCGATTGGCGCTGATAACTTCGTCCTCTTCGAATATATCCAGCACTGCGAGCGCGGCACGGCAAGCAAGCGCGTTGCCGGTATAGGAATGGGAATGCAGGAAACCGCGCGTCAGGTCATCGTCATAAAATGCGCCGTACAACTCATCGCTGGTGAGCGTGACCGACAGCGGCAGGTAACCGCCCGTCAGACCCTTCGACAGGCAGACGATGTCCGGTCGCACCGCGGCCTGCTCGCAGGCCAGAAAGCTCCCGGTGCGCCCGAATCCCACCGCGATCTCATCCGCGATGAGATGCACCGCGTAACGATCGCAGAGAGTGCGCGCCTCGCGCAGGAACCGTGGATGATGCATCGCCATGCCGCCGGCGGCTTGCACCAGAGGTTCTACGATCAAGGCCGCGGTACGCGCATGATGCACGGACAGATGGGATTCGAGCGTCTTTGCAGCCCGAACGGCCACCGCTTCGGCGTTTTCTCCGGTACGAGCAGCGCGCCAATCGGGGCTCTGCAGCTGCGTGGTGGACTTCAACAGGGCGGTATAGGTGTTGCGAAATAGCGGCACGTCCGTCACCGACAACGCGCCGAGCGTTTCGCCGTGATAACCGTTCTTCAAACTGACGAATTCCGACTTATCTTGACGTCCGCTGTTCTTCCAGTAATGGAAACTCATCTTCAGCGCAATCTCGACCGCGGAGGCCCCGTCGCTGCCGTAAAAACAATGAGACAACCCGGTCAGGGCCGAGAGGCGCTCGGAGAGTTGCACGACCGGCTCGTGGGTAAAGCCGGCAAGGATGACATGCTCGAGCTGGCCGAGCTGGTCAATCAGTGCCGCGTTGATACGCGGATTGGCGTGCCCGAAAAGATTTACCCACCAGGAACTGATCGCATCGAGGTAGCGGCGCCCATCGAAGTCATACAGCCAGAGCCCATCACCGCGCGCGATGGGCACCAGCGGCAGCTGTTCGTGGTGCTTCATCTGGGTGCACGGATGCCATACATTGTGCAAGCTTCGCGCAAGCACTCTTTCGTTCCGGGATGCTGGCTCTGTCATGCGCAAGCGCGTCAACTATTCGTAGAACCGGCCCGTGCGCAGGTGGCACGACCGTGGCTCAAGCGGCCTACGGTGCAAGGTAAGTAACCGGGCATTATTGCTGCTTTAATTTGCACAAGTGGCCGTATCGCAGAGACGAGAAGGAGCTGGCGCATGGATATGAATTTGCTGGAAACCATAACCGAGCATATCTCAACTCATCCCTTGCCTCTGGTTGCGATCACAGTCGCGGCCGTACCGTGTCCGGATACGCCGGTCATTCTGACCTTACACTGGCATGGCTTCATCGAAGAGAAGCTCATAGAACTGGAAGAGGCCGAAGCCGTCGGCTACAAACCCATCCCCAGTTCCGCTTTGCAGATCAACCAGCGCTGGAGCGATGTTGCAACCCTGGATCGTGCGGCCATGGATGCGGGCTGGCAACTGGGCGCCTGGGACGTGGCGCGGGCGCAACGACCCGGCTGCACCCGTCCGGGAGCGCCGGCTCGCGAAGCCCTGGAATGTCTGCAGGCCTTTGGCTCGATTCCCTACGGCCTGCGCGACGCACCTGTGGTGGTGACACAGGCGCCGGACGTCGACGACCTCGTGCATCTGGCTGCGCGTCGCGGATACCTGATGTGGATGTTCAGGCCGGTTCATCGTGGTATCTGGGCCGAGGTTACCGACGATGCGACCCTCTGTCCGGACGGCACACGCACCCCCCCATGCCCGATCGAACCCGTCCCTCCGAGCGCAGCAAGTCCCCACAAGACCATTTACCGCTTCGGCGTTCCCGCGCCCTCCCACCTAATCAATTAAGCGCGTAAAGCCTTACCTGCCGCGGCCTGTACGGGGTGTAAGTATACACTTACACCCCGTTTTCGCGAGCGCTCGACGCATAAAACAAGCGCGCGTAGCGCTTGAATTCCTCGCGCGAGCCCCCTATTATTAGCACTCTCAAGCATTGAGTGCCAATGAGAGCAAAGCTCTCACATCGTTCATAACAAGGAGAGTTGAAATGAAAATCCGTCCTTTGCACGACCGTGTAATCGTCAAGCGCCTGGAGGAAGAGCGCAAGACTGCATCTGGAATCGTGATTCCCGATACCGCTGCCGAAAAACCTGATCAGGGCGAAGTCATCGCGGTGGGTCACGGCAAAGTCCTCGAAGACGGCAAGGTACGCCCGCTGGATGTCAAGAAGGGGGACAAAATCCTGTTCGGCAAATACTCGGGTCAAACGGTCAAGGTTCAGGGCGAAGAGCTGCTCGTGATGCGTGAAGAAGACATCATGGGCGTCGTCGAAGCCGCCTGAAGTATTCCATCCAGTTCCATCCTCATTCAGGAGTAAATTCTTATGGCAGCAAAAGACGTTAAATTTCATGATTCCGCCCGCGCGCGCATCGTGGCCGGCGTGAACATCCTCGCCGACGCGGTCAAGGTGACCCTCGGACCCAAGGGCCGCAATGTCGTGCTCGAGCGCTCCTTTGGCGCCCCGACAATCACCAAGGACGGCGTCTCGGTCGCAAAGGAAATCGAACTCAAGGACAAGTTCGAGAACATGGGGGCGCAAATGGTCAAGGAAGTTGCGTCCAAGACCTCAGACGTGGCTGGCGATGGCACCACCACCGCGACCGTGCTGGCGCAGGCAATCGTGCAGGAAGGCATGAAGTTCGTGGCCGCCGGCATGAACCCCATGGACCTGAAACGCGGCATTGACAAGGCGGTTACGGCTGTCGTGGAAGAGCTGAAGAAAATTTCCAAGCCGTGCACCACCAGCAAGGAAATCGCTCAGGTCGGTTCCATTTCGGCCAACTCCGATACCGTGATCGGCCAGAAGATCGCCGAAGCCATGGAAAAAGTCGGGAAGGAAGGCGTCATCACCGTTGAAGATGGTTCAGGCCTGGAAGACGAACTCGAAGTCGTGGAAGGCATGCAATTCGATCGCGGCTACCTGTCCCCGTATTTCATCAACAATCCGGACCGCCAGATCGCGATCCTGGAGAATCCCTATATTCTTCTGCACGACAAGAAGATCTCCAACATCCGCGAACTGCTGCCGGTGCTCGAACAAGTTGCCAAGGCTGGCCGTCCGCTGCTGATCGTCGCCGAAGATGTCGACGGGGAAGCGCTGGCCACGCTGGTGGTCAACAATATACGCGGCATCCTGAAGACCTGCGCAGTAAAAGCCCCCGGATTCGGTGACCGTCGCAAGGCCATGCTGGAAGACATTGCCATCCTGACCGGTGGCACGGTTATCGCCGAAGAAGTCGGCTTGTCGCTTGAGAAGGCAACCTTGAAGGACCTGGGCCAGGCCAAGCGCGTCGAGATCGGCAAGGAAGAGACCACCCTCATCGACGGAGCCGGCGACGGCAAGACCATCGAAGGCCGCGTCAAATCGATCCGCAAGCAGATCGACGAAGCCACCAGCGATTACGACAAGGAGAAGCTGCAGGAGCGCGTCGCCAAGCTGGCGGGCGGCGTGGCACTGATCAAGGTGGGCGCTGCGACCGAAGTCGAATTGAAGGAAAAGAAGGCCCGTGTGGAAGATGCGCTGCATGCCACGCGTGCTGCGGTCGAGGAAGGCATCGTCGCAGGCGGTGGTGTTGCATTGATTCGGGCGCGTAGCGCGATTACCAAGCTCAAGGGCGACAATGCCGATCAGGACGCCGGCATCAAGATCGTCATTCGTGCGTTGGAAGAACCGCTGCGTTGGATTGTCGCCAACGCCGGCGACGAGCCTTCCGTTGTTCTCAACAAGGTCGTCGAAGGCAAGGGCAACCACGGCTACAACGCCGCAACGGGTGAGTACGGTGACTTGGTAGAGATGGGCGTGCTCGATCCCACTAAGGTTACCCGCTACGCGCTGCAGAACGCGGCGTCGGTAGCCGGCCTGATCCTGACCACTGCGGCGATGGTGGCCGAATCGCCGAAGGAAGAACATTCCCACGGCGGTGGCGGCGGCGGCATGGGTGGTATGGGTGGCATGGGCGGCATGGACATGTAAGGCTGGTGTCCAGGCTGTTCAGGCAGCAACAGGAAAGCCCCGCTTCGGCGGGGCTTTTCTTTTGTCCGTCGCTCAGACATGTCGACGTATTCGGAACCCTCATGGTTTGCTGCAACTGCGGCTCAGCATGACATTGACAATTGCCCCGGCGTGCCAATTAAACTGTCGGTCTGACTGCGCTGGCATCGACCATCGCGTTTAAATCACGGGGGACAAGAACATGACTGGAATCGCAACCAGCTCGACGGACAAGCACCATCCGGATTTCAAGCCGGAGGAAAAGCGCGTCATTTTCGCTTCTTCCCTTGGGACGGTGTTCGAGTGGTACGACTTCTACCTCTACGCGGTACTGGCACCGTTTTTCGCAGCGCTGTTTTTTCCGCCGGGCAATCAGACCGCCGCGCTGCTGTCGGCCTTTGCAACCTATGCAGCCGGCTTTCTGGTCAGGCCATTCGGCGCACTGGTGTTCGGGCGCATCGGCGATCTGGTCGGGCGCAAATATACTTTCCTGATCACGATCATCGTCATGGGTGCCTCCACGTTCGCAACCGGCCTGCTCCCGACATTCGAGAGCATTGGCTGGCTGGCGCCGATTCTGCTGGTGACACTGCGACTGCTGCAGGGGCTTGCATTGGGTGGCGAATATGGCGGTGCCGCAACCTATGTCGCGGAACACGCCCCCAATCACCGGCGCGGATTCGACACCAGTTGGATCCAGACGACCGCCACGCTGGGCCTGTTTCTGGCACTGGTCGTTATTTACCTGTGCCGTAACAGCATGGACGCAGAAGCATTCAAGACCTGGGGCTGGAGAATTCCTTTCTGGGGCTCCGTCATTTTGCTGGCTTTTTCCGTGTATATCCGGCTGAAGCTCGAAGAATCACCGGTGTTCAAGAAGATGAAGGACGAAGGCAAAGGATCGAAGTCGCCCCTGACAGACAGCTTTCTGCGCTACCCGAACAACAAGTACGTACTGCTTGCGCTGCTCGGTGCAACGGCTGGCCAAGGGGTCGTCTGGTATACGGGCCAGTTCTACGCGCTGTTTTTCATGCTCATCACATTGAAACTAGACTACGTCACGACGTACACGCTGATCGGGATTTCCCTGCTGATCGGAACACCATTCTTCGTGTTCTTCGGCTGGCTTTCGGACAAGATCGGCCGTCTCAAGATCATCATGGCCGGCTGTCTGATCGCGGCGTTGACCTATTTCCCGCTGTTCGCGGGGCTCACGCACTACGTCAATCCAGCGCTCGAGCAGTATCAAAAGAACGTCCAGATCACTGTCGCGGCAACCGACTGCAAATTCCACATCTTTGTCGGACCTTGGAGCAAATTCAGCGACTGCGACCGCACCAAGGACTTTCTGACCAAACAGGGCATCTCGTTCACGTCACAGCCAGCGGTCGAGGGCAAGTCCGTCGTCACTACCATCGGTGAGGTGCAGATCGAAGGTTGGGATGAGAAAAAATTAACCGATGCTTTGAATGCATCAGGCTATCCCGGGCCTGCGGACAAGGCCCAGGTCAACTACGGCATGACGTTGCTGATCCTGGTCATCATGGTGATCTACGTAACCATGGTGTACGGGCCGATTGCGGCGTTTCTAGTGGAATTGTTTCCAACCAGGATTCGCTACACCTCCATGTCTTTGCCCTATCACATCGGGAACGGTTGGTTCGGCGGTATGTTGCCGTTGACCGCTACCGCGATGGTCGCAGCAACCGGCGATATCTACTACGGTCTCTGGTATCCCATCGTGGTTGCCGTGATGACGCTGGTCGTTGGCATCCTTTTCTTGAGAGAAACCAAGGACCGCGATATTCACCAGAATTAAGACATGTCCATTCCGACGAAAGCTCACTGAACGTGAGCTTTTCGTTTTTCGGCAGCCTCGCTGGTTTGACCCGCAACAGTTGTTTTCGGGTAGAATGCCGCGCTTTCCGAGCGCCGGTCGAAGCACCGATCGGATTTCGGAAAGGCGATCCGCCCCTGAGGGCGGGTCGGAATCCAGCAAGCGGGGCCAAGTAGCTCAGTCGGTAGAGCAGAGGACTGAAAACAAGCGGCTTCATCGCTTGTTTCAGTGAAGGCTAACCTTTCACGTGAGTGCAAGGTTATGCCGGAGCTAGAATCCTTGTGTGGGTTTTAAGGACTGTCAGGTCCAGATTTTATTTGCAGCACAGTGGCCAAGTAGCTCAGTCGGTAGAGCAGAGGACTGAAAATCCTTGTGTCGGTGGTTCGATTCCGCCCTTGGCCACCAATGATCTTGCGCAACCCATCGACAAATCACGTCTCGGATGACTTCCACCGCTATGAATCTGGTTTTAGCGATGTCACCTGCTGACATCATACCCATCCCGAGGAACAGTTTTTCCCATCGGGAGTCTGATGCTTGTCCACCGGAGTCGCTCGCAATCGTTTAGGGCGATCTTGCTGCGGATTGCAGCGCTCGCCCCGTTGGAGCAGACCAGCGTCCGGAGGCTTTTACAGCTCGCTGCTGCATCGCGGGAAAGCAGGATTTTTAGCTTATAATCCGTGACCTTGATCAGGGTCGTTGGCCCCTCGATACCCCGCCCCGATGCAACTCTTCGCCTTCGGCATGAACCACAACACGGCCCCACTCGCGGTGCGCGAGCAGGTGACGTTCAACGCCGAGAACATCGAAGCTGCGCTGCGCGACCTGGTGGCGCACGAACCGGTGCGGGAGGCCGCGATCATATCCACCTGCAATCGCACCGAGATCTATTGCAGCACGCCTGAACCCGTTCGCGCCATCGATTGGCTGGCGCGTTTCCATCATTTGAAAGCGCCTCTGCTGGAGCCGTTTCTTTATACACTGCCGCGCGAACGCGCCGTGACGCACGCATTCCGCGTCGCCAGCGGCCTGGACTCCATGGTCATCGGCGAGCCCCAGATACTCGGTCAGATGAAGGACGCCGTGAAGTCGGCTGAGCACGCAGGCACGCTCGGCACGGTTCTGCACAGATTGTTCCAGTCGACATTCTCCGTGGCCAAGGAAGTGCGTACACAGACCGAGATTGGCGCCAGCTCGGTATCGATGGCGGCGGCTGCGATCAAAGTGGCGGAGCGGATCTATCCGAGCATCGCCGGACAGAAAATTCTTTTCGTCGGCGCAGGCGAAATGATCGAACTGTGTGCCACGCACTTCGCCGCGAAACAGCCCCGCGAGATGATGTTCGCCAATCGATCGATCGAGCGTGGCACCATGCTCGCGGATCGTTTTCACGGCAACGTCATTACGCTGAACGATTTGCCGGAGCAGCTATCCCAGCACGATATCGTGGTTACCTGCACTGCCAGCACGTTGCCCATTCTGGGCAAAGGCATGATCGAACGCGCGATCAGATTGCGCCGGCATCGACCCATACTGATGATCGACCTCGCGGTGCCCCGCGATGTCGAACCGGAGGTGGCGCAGCTCGACGACGTATTTCTGTATAGCGTCGATGACCTGGGTAAAATCGTGCAGGAAGGTCTCGACATCCGATACGCCGCGGTCGCGCAGGCCGAAGCCATTATCAGCAACAACGTGCAGGCCTTCATGCACTGGCTGGAAAACCGGGAACTTGTCCCGACCATCCGGGCGCTGCGCGATCAGGCCGAACGCACGCGCCGTCATGAACTGGACCGCGCGGCGCGCATGCTGGCACGCGGCGACGATCCCGCGCGCGTACTTGAACAGCTGTCGTATTCATTGACCAACAAGTTCCTGCACGCTCCGACGCAGGCGCTTAATGACGTCGCAACCGGCGAGCGCGATGCACTGGTCGCAGCTTTGACCCGTTTGCATGGGGTCAACCCGCCTGAATGAAGCCCTCTATTGCCACCAAGCTGGCGCAGTTGTCCGCCAGGCTGGAGGAACTCAACGCATTGCTGTCCAGCGAGGATGTCACCCGAAATCTCGAGAATTATCGCAAGCTCACGCGCGAGCATGCCGAGATCACCCCCGCGGTCGAGCTCTATCACGCTTACGTCAAATGCGAGCAAGACATCGAGGCGGCGCAACAAATGGCGGATGATGCGGAGATGCGCGAACTCGCCGAAGCCGAGATCACGCAGGGTAAACAGCGTTTGCTCGATCTCGAAATCGAACTGCAGCGCCAGTTGTTACCGAAAGATCCAAGCGACGAGCGCAATATCTTTCTGGAAATTCGCGCCGGCACCGGCGGGGATGAATCGGCCCTGTTTGCGGGCGATTTGTTCCGCATGTATTTCCGGTTCGCCGAAAGGCTCGGCTGGAAAGTCGAAGTCATTTCGCAGAGTCAGAGTGAAGTGGGCGGATATAAAGAAGTCATCGCCAAGATCATCGGGAATGGGGCGTACTCGAAGCTGAAATTCGAGTCCGGCGGTCACCGCGTGCAGCGCGTGCCGGAAACCGAGACGCAGGGACGCATCCATACCAGCGCGTGCACCGTCGCCGTGATGCCGGAAGCCGACGCTATCGAGGACGTCGTTCTCAACCCCGCGGAACTGCGCATCGATACCTTTCGCGCGTCCGGGGCCGGCGGGCAACATATCAACAAGACCGATTCTGCGGTGCGCATTACCCACCTGCCCACCGGCATCGTTGTCGAATGCCAGGACGACCGCTCCCAGCACAAGAACAAGGCGCAGGCCTTGTCGGTGCTGGCCGCGCGCATCAAGGACAAGCAGGTGCGCGAGCAGCAGGCCAAGCAGGCCGCTACGCGCAAATCCCTCATCGGCAGCGGTGATCGTTCGGAGCGCATCCGCACGTATAACTTTCCGCAAGGCCGTGTCACCGATCACCGGATCAACCTCACGCTTTACAAGATCGATCAGATCATGGATGGCGCGCTTGATGACCTGATCGATGCGTTGCAGGCCGAGCATCAGACCGAAATGCTAGCTGCCATGGCGGAAGAAACGTTTTCCCTGCAGGCGTGAGCGATACCGTCGGCGGGTTGCTCCGCGAAGCGGCGCGCAATCTCGCGGGCTTCGCAGAGGCCGAGCGCGAAGCCCAAGTGCTGCTTGGAGATGCGCTGAAGGCATCGCGGGCGTGGCTGTCGGCGCACGGGGAGGATCGCGTTCCCGCTGATGCCGTCGATCGATTTCGCGACCATGTGCAACGCCGCCGTGCGGGCGAGCCCATTGCCTATTTGTTGGGCCGGCGCGAATTCTACGGTCTTGACATGCAAGTGACCCCGGCCGTGCTCATCCCACGCGCGGATACGGAAACCCTGGTCGACGCCGCCCTTCAGAAGATCGCCCTGGATGCGCGAGTCGAGGTGCTCGATCTTGGGACCGGGAGCGGCTGCGTGGCCATCGCCATTGCGCACGAGCGACGCGCGGCGAAAGTGACCGCCGTCGACGATTCGGTTCCGGCACTTGGCATCGCGCGGGAAAATGCGAAGGCCCGTGGCGTACAGGTGGAGTTCATCCTGTCGAACTGGTTCGACAGGCTGCAAGGACGTGGCTTTGATCTGATTGTTTCCAATCCGCCGTACGTGTCGGTGATCGACCCGCACCTCGCGCAAGGGGATTTACGCTTCGAACCCTCCACGGCGCTTGTAGCGGGTGCGGATGGACTGGACGCTATCCGTCACATCGTGCGCACCGCGGCTTCCTATATGCGAAAGGGGGGGTGGTTGATGTTCGAGCATGGGCATGACCAGGGCGCAGCGTGCATTGACCTTATGCAGAACGCGGGCTTTAGCGAGATCTTCAGCCGCTTCGATCTTGCGGGTCTGCCGCGCGTAGCAGGCGGACGGCTATTGACGTCGAAATTGCGGAGTCGTTAACATCGGAAATTGAAAAAGGGGGCATCGCCCCGATATGCTCGGGGCTCCTTCACTTTTCGTAGAGGTACTTATGAACGCTCAAGACAAGATCAAACAGCAGGTTACGGGAAATCCCATCGTGCTGTACATGAAAGGCACGCCCGACGCACCCATGTGCGGGTTCAGTGCCGCCGCCGTGCAAATTCTCGAAGCCTGCGGCGCCGAGAATGTCGCGACCGTTGACGTGCTGAGCGATCAGGATGTGCGCCAGGGAATCAAGGAGTATTCCAACTGGCCGACGATCCCGCAGTTGTACGTGAACGGAGAATTTGTCGGCGGCGCAGACATCATGCGGGAAATGTACCAATCCGGCGAACTTCAGAAACTGGTCGGAAAGTAGGCCTTTTCTGCGAACCTGAGGCTGGCCATCGCGCCAGCCTTTTTTGCGGTCAATATGATCTTTTCCGCCGCAAGCGCAACGAGGGTGCGGCGGCGGAAGCCGCGATAGTTGCCCTTCGGCGCGCAAGGCTTGCAACAACTCTGCAGCAGGCTACAAGCTCGTCCTATAATTCCCCCCACTTTCCTGAGTAACTGCCGTACTGGGCCTGGGCATGGTTCTATGAGAATGATCTATCGCGGTATTCACGATATGGGCGGGATGCCAGCGGGCGCGATCGAGCCGAGCGAGCACGATTATGCTCTATGGGAGAAACGCGTGGATGCGCTGATGGTCCTGCTGTCAAGAAAAGGATATCTGACGGTCGACGAATTGCGCCGAAACATCGAAACGCTCGGTGCCGAGGCTTACGAGAAAATGACCTATTACGAACGCTGGATCTATGCGATCGCGCAAACGTTGATTCAGCGCGGCACCGTCACGATCGACGAATTGGGGCGCAGCATCGAGAAAGCACAAAATCATGGCGAGTAAGCAGAGCGCCGTTGCCCGATTCGTGCGCGGCGACACGGTGGCGGTGCGAACTGCCTACCCCTTGGGCCATGTTCGCACGCCGTTTTATATCCGGGGCAAGCGCGGCGTGATCGAACGCTTCTGCGGTACGTATCCTAATCCCGAAGAGCTGGCCTATGCGCGAGCGGGCTTACCCGCGCAACCGCTTTATCGCGTTCGATTCCTGCAGCGCGACATATGGCCCGAGTATCGTGGTGCCGCGGAGGATACGGTGGATATCGAGATTTATCAGCACTGGCTCGAACGGGAACGCTGAGCATGCCGCACGATCAGGAGCACCCGCACGACCATGCGCATGCGCCCCTGCGTCCGGACCAGGACGATACGGTGACCTATTGGCGGGCTATGGAAATTGCGGTACGGGATTTGCTGATCGCCAAAGGTATTTTGAGCGCAGACGAGATCCGCCGCGCGGTGGAGGACATGGACAACCGCACTCCGCTGCAAGGAGCGCGTGTCGTGGCCAGAGCCTGGACCGACCCTGAGTTTCGCCAACAGCTGCTGACCGATGGCAATGCCGCTTGCGAAGCACTGGGCATCGACCGCGGGACCTACAAGCTGGTGGTCGTGGAGAACACCGACCAAGTGCACAATATCATTGTCTGCACGCTGTGCTCCTGTTATCCGCGCTGGCTGCTCGGTTTACCGCCCGACTGGTACAAAAGTCGCAACTACCGCTCACGCGTGGTGCGCGAACCGCGCGAGGTACTGAAAGAATTCGGCACCGAGGTCGGCACCGATACGGTAGTGCGAGTACACGATTCGACTGCGGACATGCGCTACCTGGTGCTGCCGCGGCGTCCTGCAGGCACGGAAAACTGGAGCGAGGGCAAGCTCGCAACGCTCGTGACGCGCGATTCAATGATTGGCGTGGCTTTTGCGTCCAGTCCTTGATCTGTGCAGGAAAGTCCTTCCCATGTACGGGCGCGGCATCCTGTCGTCTGATCGAACGCTAATTTCGACGCAATGCAACCGACGCGATGAAATCCCCCCGCCTTGAAGCCATCAGAAATATGGCCTTTCGGCAGCCACGGCAATTCAGGCCGCCGGCCAGGGGCGAAGTACTGGAAAATGGTGATCGGCGCTACTTCATCGGCGAGCCAATCGGGCAGGGCGGATTCGGCATGGTCTACGACTGCCTGGACGATTGGGGTAACGCGCTGGTCGCCAAGATTCTCATTCCGCACGCCCAATCCTATCGTGAGGTGCGACGGGTCTGGCAGGAGGAGTTGCGCAAGCTCCTCGTCATGCGTCATCCGAACATCACGTTCGTCTACGACGCTTTCGAGTACAAGGATACTTTCTATCTCATCATCGAGCGCTGCAGCTTTCCGCTGTCGAATCTGATCACGCGACTGGGCCTCGATGCCGACCGTTGGATTCCCTATGTCGCGCGCGACGTGTTACAGGCGCTCGACTACATTCATGCGGCCGGTTACGTGCACAAGGATTTGCATCCGGGCAATGTCTTCGTCACCGAACAGCGGCGCAAACGCAGAATGATCAAGGAGCAGGTGTGGTCATTCAAGGTGGGCGATCTCGGCCTGACGCGCCTCGAGTCGGATATCAGGGTGTTCAAGACGTTACTCGCAGAGTGGATGCGTCCACCGGAAGCGTTCGAACCCGAGAAATTCGGCGCAGTTGGCCGCCATGTGGATATATACCAGACGGGATTATTGCTGCTGGCCTTGATGCTCAAGGAAATTCCGTACTTCACGCCCGACGAGATTCTGGGTGGAATTCCCCAGGCGCTGGCCGCGAAACACGATTCGCGATTCGGACCGGTCGTGGCCAAGGCTCTGCGCCGGCACGTAGAGTGGCGCACTCAGACCGCACTCGAATTCTGGAGAGAATTGTCCGCAGTCGCCGGCGGTCGCGCTTGATCCGACGTGGACCGGCAGGCGAGCATTCACGGTCGCCGTCTGATCGTTGCAGCCGCAACCGCGGCCACGATGAGTCCGGCGAAGCAAATCAGCGACCATTCCGCGATCGAAAGACCGAGAAAACTCCATGGCACCTTGCTGCAATCCCCGGTGCCGCGGAACATCATCGGCAGCGCCTGAGTCAGCGGAAAAGACTCGAGCATGAAGCCCAGATCGGCGCCACAATCGAATATCTTGGGCGGATTGTGTTCCAGGTAGACATGGCGAACGGCGACCCCTGCGCCGATAGCGGCCGCGAGCGCCAACAGTGCGCTGTAGGTGCGCCGCCCGGTCAACCCGGGATCGTGCATCGCGGCCAGCAGGGCGAGCACACCGACCAGAATGAACGCATAGCGCTGGAGAATGCACATGGGGCACGGCTCCAGCCCACGCGCATGCTGCAGATACAGCGCGAAACCGATAAGACCGGCGCAGGCCAGGAACATACCCAGGTAGACCACACGAGGACTGAGCTTCATCAGATTCTAGCCAGCGCTTGATCGAGATCGGCAACGAGGTCTGCGATATCCTCGATGCCCACGGACAACCGCACCAGGTTGTCGCTGATGCCCAGACGCTCGCGCAATTCCACCGGCAACGAGCCGTGACTCATGGTGACGGGATGTCCGATGAGACTTTCCACGCCGCCGAGGCTTTCAGCAAGCGTAAACACTTCGCAAGCCTCCAGCGCGCGACGCACGCCCTGCATGTCGGTCTTCAGATATATGGCAAGCATTGCGCCAAAACCGTTCATCTGCCTGGCTGCCAGCAGATGTTGCGGATGATTGGGTAATCCGGGATAAATCACTTTCTCGACTTTCGGATGCTTCCGCAACCATGTGGCCAGATGCATCGCATTGCCGCAATGCTGCTTCATGCGCAGGGGCAAGGTTTTCACCCCGCGCAGCGCCAGAAAACTCGAAAAAGGGTCCATGATCGAACCGATGGCGTTTTGCATGTACTCGAGTTTATCCGCCAGATCGCTGCGGTCCCGCACGATCACTGCGCCGCCCACCATGTCCGAATGGCCGTTGATGTATTTGGTCACCGAATGCACGACCAGGTCGATGCCGGCCTCGAGCGGGCGCTGCACGAAAGGCGAGGCAAAGGTGTTATCCACGACGGTTATGATGCCGCGCTGCCGTGCCGTATGCGCAACGCGCTCCAGATCGGTGATTTTCAGAAGGGGATTCGAGGGCGTCTCGATCCATATCATCCTGGTTTCGGCCGTTAACGCCTGCTCCAACGAGTCTTCGACGTTGGGATCCGCATAGGTGGTTTTCAGGCCCATCGAGCGCCGGCGCACGCGCTCGAACAGGCGCCATGAGCCGCCGTACAGATCGTCTGCCGCGACAATGTGACTGTGCGCGTCGAGCAGTTCGAGCACGGTGCTGCTGGCGGCCAGCCCAGAGGCGAAGGCGAAGCCGCGTGTGCCGCCTTCGAGATCGGCGAGACAGCGTTCGAACGCGTGCCGCGTTGGATTCTGCGACCGGGCGTATTCGTACCCGGTGTGCACGCCGGGAGAGCGTTGCTTGAACGTGGAAGTCGCGTAAATGGGTGTCATCACCGCACCGGTTGACGGATCCGGCGACTGTCCGGCGTGGACCGAGCGGGTCGCAAACCCGCGCACTTCGTGTTTCTTTTCGCTCATGATGGTCGATTCAGGGTGCGCTATTGCGCAAGTGGTTCAATACATCCATGCGAGTCACCAGTCCATAAAAGTGGCCGTCCTCGACGACCAGTGCAACATGGCCTTTGTTGAATGTTTCGAGCAGTTTGGCAACCGGTGTTTTGAGTCCCACGGTTTCCAGCCGCTGCGTCATGGCCGAATGCACCGGGTCGCGAAATCGCGCCGGATCGTCCCGGGCGGCGCTCAGCAGATCCCATTCATCGACCAGTCCTACTACCTGGCCATCGGCTAGCACCGGTAACTGCGAGATATCGTAGAGCTTCATGCGAGCGTAAGCCGTCATCAGCTTTTCGTCCGGACCGATGGTCACCGTGGCTTTCTCGTCATGACGGCGCGTAATCAAATCGCGCAGGTCCCCGTATTGTTCGCGTTTGATGAACCCCTGGTCCATCATCCAATAATCGTTGAATGCCTTGGAAAGATACTTGTTGCCGCTATCGCAGACGAAACTGACCACACGTTTGACTACTGTTTGTTCGCGGCAATAATTCAGTGCGGCGGCCAGCAGGGTGCCCGATGAAGAGCCGCCCAGTATAGCTTCCTTGCCGAGCAGATCCCGCACTGTATGCGCGGCTTCCTCATCGCTGATGGAATAGGCGTGCTTGACTCGCGAGAGATCCG
>CBDDRM010000207.1:0-8051 GCA_965233135.1 uncultured bacterium
TCGATGTCCATCGCCTCGAACAGGCAATCGGCGATGGTCTGCCGCACCAGCGGGTGGTCGGGAATCTCGCGATCGCCCGCGATATTCTCCTGACAGGCGAGCTGGTCGGGGAACACGGCGGCAACCAGGTCCTCGGCTTCCATGCGCTGCAGTTGTGGCGGCACCTTGTTGCCCCCGCGAAAGCGCGGTAACGCCAGCGCGATGGAGGCATTCCAGCGCCAGCGTGTGAGAAACATCGGCGCGTCGAGCAATGCCTGGATCAACACCGGGCGCGCGCTGTTCGAGTGCAGATAGCGGGCCACTTCTTCCAGCGGAAAACTATGCGTGGCCGTCAACGACAGAATGATGGCGTCCTCGGTCGCGGCGGCCTGCAATTCGAAGTTGAACTTGCGGCAGAAACGCTTGCGCAGCGCGAGACCCCACGCACGGTTGATCCGATTGCCATAAGGCGAATGAATCACGAGCTGGGTGCCGCCGCTTTCATCGAAGAAACGCTCGAACACGAGCGTGCGCTGTGTCGGCAGGCACCCCAGCGCCGCCCGGGCACCGGCCAGGTAGCCGACGAGTTGCGCGGCGGCGTCCGCATGAATGCCGACCTCCCCGGTCAGATAGTCGAGCGCTTTTTGCGTGTCGGGCAGGCGCGCGTCGATCTCCGCGCGCAGCCGCGACACGGCATGCGAGACCTCGTCACTGCGCGCCGGCGCCTCGCCTAGCCAGAATGGAATCGAGGGCGGCATGCCTTCGGCGTCTTCCACCCGCACGCGACCGGCCTCTACGCGCAGGATGCGATAAGACGTATTGCCCAGTTGGAACACGTCGCCAGCCAGGCTCTCGATGGCAAAGTCCTCGTTGATGGTGCCGACCGTCACGTCTTGTGGCGAAAGCACCACCGAGTAATCGGCCGTGTCGGGAATCGTGCCTCCCGACGTCACCGCCGTGAGCCGCAGCCCGTCGCGTGGCCGCAATTTGCGATTGACCAGATCGCGGTGCAGCAGTGCGCGCTTGCGCCCGCGGCGCGTGGAGTACCCCTCGGCCAGCATTTGCAGGACTTCGTTGAACTCCTCGCGGCGCAGTTCGCGATATGGCCAGGCGCGTCGCAGCAAGTCGAACAATGCCTGTTCATCCCATTCGCCGTTGGCCACTTCAGCGGCGATCTGCTGGGCCAGGACATCCAGTGGTTTGAGCGGAATGACCAGGCGATCAAGTTCTTCCCGGCGCACCGCGTCGAGCAATGCCGTGCATTCCACCAGGTCGTCGCGCGAAACCGGGAACAGTCGCCCTTTGGGCAAGCCGCCCACGGCGTGGCCCGAGCGGCCCACGCGCTGCAGCAGCGCCGCGATCCGTCGCGGCGTGGACAACTGGCACACCAGATCCACATGGCCGATGTCGATGCCCAGTTCGAGAGACGCGGTGGCGATCAGCGCCTTGAGTTCTCCACGCTTGAGCCGCTGCTCCGCATGCAATCGCTGTTCGCGCGCCATGCTGCCGTGGTGCGAGGTCACCTGATCTTCGCCCAGGCGCTCGGACAGGGCCCGCGCAGCGCGCTCGGCGAGGCGCCTCGTATTGACAAAGATCAGTGTCGAACGATGCTCGCGAATCAGATCCGCGAGCCGGTCGTAGACCTGCGTCCAGACTTCCGTCGACATGACGGCTTCGAGCGGCGATTCCGGTACTTCAAGCGCCAGATCGCGCTTGCGCACATGCCCGGTATCGACAACGGTACAGGCGTTCGAATCGAACAAGCCGCCCGACTGGCCGCCCCCCACCAGATAACGCGCGACTTCTTCGATTGGTTTCTGCGTCGCCGACAACCCGACACGGGTCAGCTGCCCTCCGGCAAGATGTTGCAGGCGTTCGAGGGAAAGCGCTAAATGCACGCCGCGCTTGTTCGGCGCGATGGCATGGATTTCATCGACGATGACTGTTCGCGTCGTGGCGAGCATCTTGCGGCCGGATGCGCTCGTCAGCAGGATGTACAGGGACTCCGGAGTCGTCACCAGGATATGCGGTGGCTTGCGGCGCATGCGCTCCCGGTCCGCCTGGGGCGTGTCCCCGGTGCGCACGATAGTGCGGATGTCCACGTCCGGCAAGCCCGATTCGAACAGCTCGCGCCGGATACCGGCCAGCGGTTCGGCGAGATTCTTCTGGATGTCGTTCGATAATGCTTTCAGCGGCGAGACATACACGACGTGCACTTCGTCGCGCAGGTCACCGCGCACGCCGAGGCGAACCAGCGCATCGATGGTCGCAAGAAACGCAGCCAGCGTCTTGCCCGAGCCGGTCGGCGCGGCGATCAGCGCGTTGTTGCCGGAACCGATGGCCGGCCACGCCTGGACCTGCGGCTCGGTCGGGGCCGCATAGGTGCGGCGGAACCAGTTGGCGACGGCGGGATGAAAAGAGTCGAGGACGCGAGCCGCGTCGGAATGCGTATGAATGTTCAGTCCTGTCAGTCGGCCTGCTCCGAGTGGAACAGACTGTTCAATTTGTCGAGATAGGCAAACGCGGCTGGATCGTCCTCGGCGGGCGCCCACGAAGCCTGTTCTTCGCGCTCGAGGGGCAGGTAGGGTCCGGCCTTGGCTTCGAAAATGACCGATCCGGGCTCGAGGCCCACAAAGGTATGCCAGGTCGCGTGGGGGATATCCACCCCTAACGTGCCTGTGCCGGCGCGCAGCGTCGTGTGCTGCAGCACCGCCCCCTTGTCGTTGAAAATCACCATGCCGACGGCACCGCGCAGGACCACCAGTGTTTCGTCCTTGGAAGGATGGAGATGGCGATGGGGCCGCACGTAGGAATCCGGCTCGATGGCATTGAGCAGCCGGTTGGCAGGGGCGGATTCCTGCGCATGAAAATTGAAATTCTTGCGCCGGCGCGGACTCTTGGCCGCCTGTGCGGAAACGGCATCGATCAGATGCGCATCGATCAGGATCGGATGTTTCATTGGTAAACCACCTGGACGTTGCGGGGTTCCAGCCACTTGCCGAGTTCGGAGATCAGGGTGTCGTCGGGCCTGATTTTCCAGTCCTCGCCGAGATCGAACTCTGCCACGGCGTTCTCATTCGTATAGGCGATCGAGACACGCAGCGATCCGTTGCGGTAGGGCTCGAGCACCTTCTTGAGCTTCTTCGCGTCCGCCGCGCCGTTCATCGAGAGCTTGAGATTGCGCCCGAACCGCGCCCGCACGCTGGCGAGATCGTGAATTTTCTCGGCTGCGATGCGCATGACCACATTTTCTTCGCCGTCTTCGCCGCCGCGGCGGAAAGAACGCACCTTCGCCTCGACGAGCACGACCGCATCCTCGCGGACCAGGCTGCGATGCCGGTCGAGCACTTCATCGTAAACCACGACTTCAAGCCGCGCGGTGCCGTCCGATAGCATCATGACCATCATGCGGCCACTGGCCGTTTTTTGCATGCGCACGGATTCCACCACGCCGGCAATGTTCTGCTGACGGGCGCCTTCTTCGGGCGCCGGCGGCGTGAGTTTCGCCAACCGGGTGCGCACCACGGAAGAGAATTCCTCTTCGTAGAACTTGAACGGATGGCCGCTGTAGTAAAACCCGAGTGCCAGTTTCTCGTTCTGCAGGCGCTCCGAATCGTCCCAACGCGGCACGTCGATCGGCTTCGGGCCGTCGGCGCCCAATGACGCCTCGCCAAAGAGGCTGACTTGCGAAGCCGATCGGCTGGCCTGCTCCGCGGCCTCCATCGCAATGCCAACCGAGGCCAGCAGACTGGCGCGATGATCGTTCAACGTGTCGAAGGCCCCGGCGCGCACCAGCGATTCGATCACGCGCCGGTTGACGATGCGCCGGTCCACGCGGCGGCAGAAATCGAACAGATCGGCGAACGGGCCCGCGCTGCGCGCTGCGATGATGTGTTCGATTGCCGATGCGCCGGTGCCCTTGATGCCGCCGAGTCCGTAGCGGATGCGCTTCTCGTCGATGGGCACGAAACGATACTCGCTGGCATGAATGTCCGGAGGCAGCACCTCCAGCTTGTTGGCGAGGGCATCTTCGTGAAACACCTGCACCTTGTCGGTGTCGTCCATGATCGCCGACATGTTGGCCGCCATGAACGCCGCAGGATGGTGCGCCTTGAAGTACGCCGTCTGGAACGCGACCAGCGCGTAGGCGGCGGCGTGCGATTTGTTGAACCCGTAACCGGCGAACTTCTCCATCAGGTCGAAGATCTCGTCGGCCTTTGCCGCGGACAACCCGTTCTTCGCCGCGCCTTCGCTGAACAAGCCGCGATGCTTGGCCATCTCCTCGGGCTTCTTCTTTCCCATCGCCCGGCGCAGCAGATCAGCCCCGCCGAGGCTGTACCCGCCGATGATCTGCGCCATCTGCATGACCTGTTCCTGGTAAACCATGATGCCGTAGGTTTCGGCCAGGATGTTTTCGACACGCGGATCCGGGTAACCGAATTTCTTGCCGTGCTTGCGCTGGATGAAATCGGGAATCAGCTCCATTGGGCCGGGCCGATACAGCGCCACCAGCGCGATGATGTCCTCGAAGCGATCGGGCCGCGCCTGTTTGAGCAGATCGCGCATGCCGCGCGATTCAAACTGGAACACGGCCGTGGTATTGGCGCTGGCGAAAATACGGTAGGACGCAACATCGTCGAGCGGCAGTTTCTCCAGCGCGATGTTCGCTTGCGGGTCGAGGCGCTTGATGAAGCGCAGGGTCCAGTCGAGGATGGTCAGCGTAGTCAGGCCCAGAAAATCGAACTTCACCAGGCCGATGGCTTCGACGTCGTCCTTGTCGAGCTGGGACACCGTGCTGTCGGACTCCGACGCCGCATACAACGGACAAAAATCACTGAGCTTGCCCGGCGCGATCAACACGCCGCCGGCATGCATGCCGACGTTGCGGCTCAAGCCCTCGAGTTGCCCGGCCAGCGCCAACAGTTCGCGCGTCTCTTCCTCGGTTTCTTCGCGCTCCTTCAACCGCGGTTCCATCTCCCGCGCCATCTGCAGCGTTATAAGTTTTCCGGGCTGAAACGGGATCAGTTTTGCCAATTCGTCGGTGCGGCTGTAGTTCCATTCCATGACGCGACCGACATCGCGCACCACAGCCTTGGCGGCCATGGTGCCGAACGTGACGATCTGCGAGACCGAGTCGTTGCCGTACTTCTCGCGAACGTAATCGATGACGCGATCGCGCCCGTCCTGACAGAAGTCCACGTCGAAGTCGGGCATGGACACGCGCTCGGGATTCAGGAAACGCTCGAACAGCAGTCCGTAGCGCAGGGGATCGAGATCCGTAATGCCCAGCGAGTACGCCACCAGCGATCCGGCGCCGGAGCCGCGGCCGGGCCCGACGGGCACGCCGTTGGTCTTGGCCCAATTGATGAAATCCGCAACGATCAGGAAATAGCCGGGAAACCCCATCTGCACGATGGTGTTGATCTCGAACTCGATGCGCTCGCGGTAGCGCGGCATTTGTTCGGCCCGCGCGGTCGCATCCGGATAGAGCAGGAGCATGCGTTCGTCGAGCCCGGCGAGTGCGCGGTCATGCAGGTAGGCTTCGAGCGACATGCCGGCGGGTGTCGGGAACAACGGCAGTCGCGACTTGCCGAGTTCCAGCGCGAAGCTGCAGCGGCGCGCGATCTCGACAGCGTTCTCCAGCGCCTGGGGCAAATCGGCGAAAAGTTCGGCCATCTCGGCCTGACTTTTAAGATACTGCTCTTCGGTAAAGGGGCGCGGCCGGCGCTGATCGGAAAGCACATAACCTTCCGCGATGCAGACCCTGGCCTCGTGCGCGACGAAATCCTCGCGCTTCAGAAACTGCACCGGATGCGTTGCGACCACCGGCAATCGCAGTGCGGAGGCGAGACGCACGGCGCGCTTCACGTAATGTTCCGCGTTCGATCCGCCAGGGCGCTGCAGCTCGATATAGAATCGCTGCGGGAACAACTCCGCCCAGAACTGCGCATGCTTCCTGGCCTGCTCGGCATTGTCAGCGAGCAATGCATGGCCGATGTCGCCGAGATGGGCGCCCGATAATACGATCAGACCGTCGGTGCCGCTTTCCCGAAGCCAGTCCTTGTGAACCTCCGCGCGGCCGCGATGCTGATTCGTGCGATAGGCGCGCGTGAGCCAGTCGCTGAGCCGCAGATAGCCCGCGCGGGAGGCGCACAGGAACAGGGCGCGAAACGGTTTGTCGCGGTCGCTCTCGTTGGTGATCCAGACATCGCTGCCGAGCAGGGGCTTCAGCCCCTTGCCGCGGGTGGCCTGGTAGAATTTCACCATGCCGAACAGGTTCGACAGGTCGGTCAAGGCGAGCGCCGGCATCCCGTCCGCCGCTGCCGCAGCCACCGCGTCATCGATGCGGACGATGCCGTCGACGATGGAATACTCGCTGTGCAGGCGCAGGTGGACGAACTTCGGTTGCATGGCCTGCATTTTACGCCCGAATAACTTCTTTCTTCACCGCGCGAGCGCCGCCGCGCGCCCAAAACTTCGCGGCGGAACACGAGATGAAACGCGATCGCGCGATCTGTCGCGCCGCGTCATAATGTTTTCTCTTTGTTTTGCCTGAGTTTCCGCGGGTGATGCAGGCGCCGATCAATATTTGTATCAGATAGGTAAAATACCCGGCCGCGGTTTCGTTCCAGCTGTCATGTCATTCGTCAATCTCGCCGGATACAAGTTTATTGGCCTCGATGGTCTCGACGGGCTGAAAACCCTGCTCGTGCAACGTTGCCGCGACCTCGAACTCAAGGGCACCATCCTGCTCGGCGCCGAGGGCATCAACGTGGTTGTGGCCGGCAGCGAAGCCTCCGCGCTTGCATTTCAGACGCTGCTTCGCGCCGACGCGCGGCTCGCGGACCTGCACTTCAAGCAAAGTATCTCCGCGTATCAGCCGTTCGATCGGATGCTGGTCAAGATCAAGAAAGAAATCATCACGCTGCGGGTCCCCGGCATTGATCCGGCTCAGGAGCGGGCGCCCACTGTATCGCCCGCGCAGCTCAAGCGCTGGCTCGATGAAGGCCGCGAAGTCGTGTTGCTCGATACGCGCAACGCCTTCGAGGTCGATGCCGGCACGTTTCACAACGCCCTGCACCTGCGGCTGAAATCTTTCGGACAGTTTGCCCGCGCGGCCGACCAACTCGATGTATCGCTGAAGGACAAGACCGTGGTCACGTTCTGCACCGGCGGCATCCGCTGCGAAAAAGCCGCGCCGGTTCTGATCGCCAAAGGCTTTCGCCATGTGTATCAGCTCGATGGCGGCATCCTGCAGTATTTCGAGGACTGTGGCGATGCTCATTTCCGCGGGCATTGCTTCGTCTTCGACCAGCGCGTCGCGCTCGACGGCAATCTGCAACCTGCCGTCGCGCAGACGCCATGACCGGAGCCCGCGAGACGCGCAATGCGGTCGTCGTCATGGTCCTGCTGGTCATCTTGTGGGGCTACAGCTGGATCACGTCGAAAATCGGACTGAACTACGCGAGCCCGGTCGATGTCGTGGCGCTGCGCCTCGAACTGGGCATCCTGACGTTGTTCATCGGCTTGCTGTGGACACGCCGGCCGCTAAAGCCCAGGTATTGGCGGGCCCTGGTCATGATCGGCCTGATCCAAACCGGCGCCTTCCTGTTGCTGAATACCTGGGCGCTCTCGGAAGGCGGGCCGGGCAAGACCTCGGTACTTGTTTTCACCATGCCCTTCTGGGTACTGGTATTTGCGTGGCCCATGCTGAACGAGCGCATCGAGGGGCTTCAGTGGGCGTCGGTCGCGCTCGCAATCGCCGGCCTGGTATTCGTGCTGGAGCCCTGGGAGATGCATACCTCGCTGTTCAGCAAAACACTCGCCGTGATTGCCGGCATGTGCTGGGCGATCGGCGTGGTTTACGCCAAGCGCCTGCACAACCATGCACGCGTCGAGCCCCTGTCGTTTACGTTCTGGCAGATGCTCATCGGCCTGGTCCCCGTGATCATTTGCCAGCTTCTGATCGATCGCCCCGCCATCGTCTGGTCGAACACCTTCGTCGGCGTCACGTTGTTCAATGGCATCCTGGCCACCGGCATCGGCTGGCTCGCCTGGCTGTATGTCCTGCA
>CBDDRM010000208.1:0-23669 GCA_965233135.1 uncultured bacterium
TTTCTCTTCAGCGAGGATATGGCGCGCGCGTGCGTCACGCTCATGCGCATGCCAGAAGCATCTTTCGATGCTCAAGTGAATCGATACCCGCCGTTGATCAATATTGGATGTGGCGTCGATTTGACCATCAAGGAACTGGCCGAGCTTGTAGCGAGGAAGGTAGGGTTCAATGGATCGCTGAAGTTCGATACGTCGAAACCCGATGGCACGGCGCGCAAGCTTTTGGATGTCGGACGGCTATTTTCTCTGGGTTGGCGACCGGCCGTTACGCTGGAAGCGGGTATAGAAACCGTGTACCGGGACTACCGCAAGCGCTACACAGCAGCGCCTTGAGCCGAATTTGCCGCTTGATTTAATTAGGATTTGCCGGTTTAATGGGCGGACTGTTCAATCATTGAACACCGACCAATGCTGACCGACGAATATCGCTACCGCATACTCAAACTTCTCGAAAACAAGCCGAGCGCCAGCCAACGGGAGATTGCCAGCGAGCTCGGGGTCAGTCTGGGGCGCGTTAATTTCTGCCTGCAGGCCCTGGCCGAAAAAGGTCTGATAAAAGTGAACAACTTTCGTCGGAACGAAAGCAAACGGGCGTATCTGTATTACTTGACCCCGAAGGGCATAAAAGAAAAGGCCAGGGTCACAGTTCGATTCCTCAAGGTCAAACTCGATGAGTATGAAGTTCTGAAACGCCAGGTTGAAGAACTCAAGCGCGAAGCGAGCGAGGTTGAGCGATCGAATCGGACGGGTCATGGAGAATAAGCCCGTGCCGAAATTGCTGATGAGTGGCGATCGCTGCTATTTATTGTCGGGTCGTTCATCTTGCGCGACAGAAACCGGGCAGCAGTGCCATGGCCGAAATGTCCATGAATCGGCAAATCCCCGTAATCACCGCTCGAGTATTCAATGAACGGCCGCATTCCTGTCCGATCCCGCGACCGGTTCCTGGTGTTTGGTTCGCCGGTAATCGAGGAACCGGAGATCGAAGAAGTGGTGGCGACCATGCGCTCCGGCTGGCTGGGAACCGGGCCGAAGGTTGCGAAGTTCGAGCGAGCATTTGCAATCTACAAATCGGCCGATGACGCGATAGCCGTCAATTCGTGCACGGCAGCGTTGCACTTGTCGCTGTTGGCCTCGGGAATCAAGGCCGGTGACGAAGTCATCACGTCGGCCCTGACTTTCTGTGCCACGGTCAACACCATCATTCATGCGGGTGCTAAGCCGGTTCTCGCCGATGTAGAACCGACCACAATGAATCTGGATCCGGAGGATGTTCGAGCCAAGATCACGTCGAGGACGCGGGCGGTGATACCGGTGCATTTTGCAGGGCGGCCGTGCAATATGGATGCACTGGGCAGAATCGCCGCCACACACGGTCTTAAGGTCGTCGAGGATTGCGCCCATGCCATCGAGACCGAGTACCACGGTCGCAAGGCGGGGACATTCGGCGATTTCGGCTGCTTCAGTTTCTACGTCACGAAGAATGTCGTGACCGGAGAAGGGGGCATGGTACTGGCGCGAAAGGAAAGCGATCGAGCGCGCGTCAAAGTTCTTGGCTTGCATGGCATGAGCAAGGATGCATGGAAACGTTTCAGCGACGACGGCTACAAGCATTACCAGGTCGTCGAGGCAGGATTCAAGTACAACATGATGGATATCCAGGCGGCAATCGGCCTGCATCAGCTCCAGCGCATAGAACCTTACTGGCGTCGCCGCGAGGAAATCTGGAATCGGTATAACACCGCTTTTGCGGATTTGCCCGTCACACTGCCCGCTGAACCGGAAGCGGATACGCGACATGCCTACCATCTATACACGTTGCTAATCGATGAGCGACGGACGAAGATCAGTCGCGATCGCTTTCTCGACGCCATGACCGCGCACAATATTGGCATCGGCGTGCACTACGTTAGTATTCCTGAGCACCCCTACTATCAGGAAACATTTGGCTGGAAACCCGAAGAATTTCCCAACGCAATGCGTATCGGCAAGCAAACAGTCAGCCTTCCCTTGTCGGCAAAACTAACGGACATGGATGTGCAGGACGTCATAGCCGCGACCAGGTTGACGCTCGGCGATGCGTGAGTTCGAACCGCAAGCGGTATGGGCTTGAACTCCGACATTTTCCCGGTCCGGATGTGCTTTAAGGGCGCACGCGACTACCTGCACGGTACGGACATCTACCAGGCGCTCGTGCAGGTGGCAAGGGAGCAACTCGGGCAAGAATCACTCCGCTTAAAGATAAGCATTCATCGCTTCTTCAAAATGGAGCCCGATATTCATTGGTTTGAGCATGGACCATCGACGGCTAAACCGCAGAATGCCGTCGCTGATTTCTCAATTTTCAGCGATCGACAAAGGGCTGTTGGATGGTTGGTCGAATCCGCGCGTCGCGTTGATTGTCGCGTCCCCTATGACGAAGAACGGATTGCACGGTATTGCGATCTGATCGACAAAACCATCCTCGTTCGTGAAGACAGTGGCTGTTTGCCCATCGAGGTCTTGGTGTCCATGACAAAGCAACTGCATAACGACTTGCTGAAGCCCCCAACCGGTCGCTGGATTTTCACCAAGCTGCATTTGCACCGGCTATTGGAACCTGCCGATGCCTCCGTTCTCAGAATTACGCTGGAAGAGAATCTTTACGGCCGCCTGACTCGATCGGCGCTCACGGCCGGACGCGAAGCGATCGGCGCGATCTATTTTTCCTTGGTGAAGCCATGATCGGCATTCGTGCGATTGCCAGCCATGTCCCCTGCGACTCTCTTTCCAATTATGAGAGGCGTGAGGAGTTTGGATTGACCGATGAGTTCATCTCCGGAAAACTCGGTATCGAGCGCGTGTCCAGAATGGCAGCGTCCGAGGATACCTCTTCGTTGTGTATCAATGCATTTGCCGCACTGCAGGAGAAAGTCGCGGTCGATCCCGCGCAAATCGATTGCTTGATCGTATGCACGCAGAATCCAGACAGGCATGGTATCCCTCATACTTCCGCAATTGTTCACGGACTCATTGGAGCAAGTGAGCGTTGCGCCGCATTTGACATCTCCCTCGGCTGCTCCGGCTACGTCTATTCGCTTGCAGTGGCGAAGAGCTTCATGGAGGGCAGCGGTCTTCAACGGGGGTTGCTCTTTACGGCCGATCCGTACTCGAAAATCGTGAATCCTGCCGACAAGAATACTGTGCTGCTATTCGGCGACGCCGCTACCGTGACTTTGCTCGAATCCGGGGCACAGGCCAGGTGGAAGCCGAAACGATTTTTGTTTTCCACACGAGGGCGAGATGGTGCTGCGCTTAACAATGATTCCGGAATTCTTGAAATGAACGGTCGGGCCGTCTTCAATTTTTCGGCCACCGCGGTTCCGGTACAGGTCAGAGAACTGCTGGGTGCCGAGGGGATCGGGCCCGATGCGGTCGACGCATTTCTGTTTCATCAGGGCAGCCGCTATATCGTCGATACGCTCGTCAAACGCCTGGAGATTCCTCCGGAGAAAGTGCCGTCGAATCTCGCCGCGCAAGGTAATACCATTTCGTCTTCTATTCCGCTGTTGTTCGAGGAATACATGGACAAGCCAGACATAAACCGCGTTCTGATGTCCGGGTTTGGCGTGGGATTGTCTTGGGCAAGTTGTCTGGCCGAGCGGCTGCAATGACACTCGTCAGTACAGGGAGGAGCTAGTTTGGACTCAACACAGGCCAAGGTGGTGGCTATCGTCGAGAATGTGTGCAGCCAGACGCGCATCGGAGAAGATGCGCTTGATACCTCCCTGAAGGATCTCGGGGTGGATTCACTGGATGTAGCGGGAATTTTCCTCGCGATTTACGAAGAACTGGGCGTGAGAGTGCCGGACGAGGAGATTGATCGGCTGAATACAGTGCGCCTGATTACGCGTTATCTGGACGGAAAGGAATAGTCGCGCACATGCGGGACATTCTGCGCTTCCTTCGCGTGCTGCCTGGAAGCGTATTCGGGGCGATTGTCATCTATCTTCCGGGCGAGGCGGGCATCTTGTTGCGCCGATGGTATTACAGGCGGCGGCTGCATCGCTGCGGAAAGAATCTTACCGTTATGCCGGGCGTGCATTTCAGCGGAAAGCAATTCATCGAGATCGGCGATAACGTCACCATTCGCGAAAACGCCGTGCTCCATGCGGGAGTGGGCGATGCCACCAACGAAAAACGCGAGATCTCAGAAATCGGCAGCTACGCCAATCGGCGGCAGGGGATGATCATCATCCGGGACCACGCGCGCATTGCATTCGGCGCCATCGTACTCGGTTACGGCGGGGTGTCGATCGGTGAAAAATGCGGTGTCGGCCCTTACTCGATCCTTCTGTCCGAAACCTACCACCACAAGGGTAAGGACGCGACTCGAATCTACAAATATTCGCAGGGAGCACAGCCCGAAGAACTGTGCGTGCTTCGCGGGTACATCGAAATGATGGATGGCGCGGGCATCTCATCGAACGTTCTTGTATTGCCGGGAGCCACCATTGGCAAGGATTCATGGGTGGCGCCGGGCAGCGTGGTTCGGATTGGCGGCTTTATCGAACCGGATGTGATCGTAAAAGGCGATCCGGCTGGAATCGTGTTCAGACGCCACTACGCGGGCGTCGGCAATCGCGAGCAGAAGGAACAGGGTGCGAAGCGTTGAGAGACGTGAAGACATACTTGCGCGCCTATGGCCTGACGAATCCCGCCCGGATGGTCATGCGCCGCGGCGCAATGCTGTTGGTAAAGGCAATGGACGAGCACTTGCACGGGCGTGTACTCGATATCGGCTGCGGCAGGAAGGAAAAGCGCCACCTGGCCGGCAGCCAGGTGACCCAGTATCTTGGACTAGAGCATGAACACTCGCTCCACGACCAGTCTCAGGTCGATCTGATCGGAACGGCATATCACATTCCCGAGAAAGACGATTCATTCGACGGGATCATCTGCACCGCGGTGCTCGAGCATCTGGAGGAGCCGAAAGCGGCTCTGGCCGAATCCCTTCGGGTGCTCAAACATGGCGGCAGCGCCATCTACACCATGCCTTTGTTTTGGCATCTGCACGAAGAACCGCGAGATTTTTTTCGGTACACCGAGCACGGCCTGCGCTACCTGTTCGAGGCCGCGGGGTATAGGGTGATCGAAATCCGGCCGGCGTCAGGTTTCTGGATCACCTTCGGCACTGAATTGAGTTACTACCTCGTATGGGCGGCCCGGGGCCCACTGCGTTATCTCGCAAAGTTCATAACTGTAGCGAACAATCTGTTATTCCCCTGGTTGGATCGGATTGATCGAAGACTCAATCCGTCAACGCAGAAATTCACCTGGATGTACCTCGTGGTGGCGCAGAAACCTTACTGATGGAACTTCCCGCTACACTGCTCGAGCTTCGCCAGTTCCTGCGTGAAAACCTGGCTGCAGGGCGTCACGAAAATTTCGGGAATGTCCGGCCATCGTGGACCGAAACCGCCGAAGAATATTTCTGGGACGAGAAGCAGCAAAGTTGGCGCCTGGACTTTCTAACGCGCCATGGCGTGCTGCCTGGTCCACAGCGTGTGCTTGATCTGTCCTCGGGATGTGGCCAGTTCGTTCTGCTGGCGTTGCGACACGGCTATCGGTGCGAGGGCATAGAACCCGACCCATGGAGAAGAGTATTCGTCGAACGAAAAATTGACCTGGCAGGTTACCCGTCGGGATGGAAGCAGCATTTTCATCAGGGCGTCGGCGAACAGCTGCCATTTGCAGACAACACATTCGATTACGTTACGAGTTTTCAGACGCTGGAACATGTGCAGGCTCCGCGTCAGGTACTTGCGGAGATGGTCCGTGTCACCAAAACGGGCGGCGCAATCCATATCATGTGCCCGGACTACCGCAGCACTTTCGAGGCGCACTACCAGTTGCCTTGGCTACCGCTGTTTCCCCGATCTCTGGCACGCATGTATCTGCGCGTGCTTGGGCGCCCGGTTAAGGGACTGGAAACCATCCAATACGTAACTCGCCCACGCGTGCTCCGATGGATCGCGCAAGTCGAGGCCGGCAGGAGATTTCTGGTGCAGGACGAAGAGCGCGTTACGTTCGAGAACGGGTTGCGCAGAAAACGGATTCCAAGAGCGCCGGGGGGCTTCTTGCTGTGGCGCGGCTGGCCGATCGTGCGCGATCTGGGGCGGCGGGAGTTCAGTGTGAGTTTGTCCATCAGAATCCTGAAAAAATAGTGAGCCTGCGCCGACAGGCCCTTTCCGGGCTCACCTGGACCGGCGGAGCAACGCTTGTTTGCGCACTGCTTCAGGTCCTGCAGATCGCGGTACTCGCCCGGCTTCTGCAGGCGGAGGATTTCGGTTTGATGGCGCTGGTCATGATCGTTATTGGCTTTATGCAGGCATATAGCGACATGGGAATAAGCGGCGCCATAGTGCAGCGGCAAGATGCCACCATCGAGCAACTCTCTTCGCTATTCTGGTTGAACGTCCTCGTCGGCATAACCGTTTTCGGCTTGATTCTGATCGGCGCGCCGTTGATGGCGCATTTATATGGCGAGCCGAAACTGGATACCTTGGTCAGCTACGCCGGTCTTTTATTTCTGATTGCGCCGGCCGGCCAGCTATGGCGCATGCTGATGCAAAAAGGGCTGCGATTCGGCGTTCTGGCGATGGCCGACGTCGTTGCTTCGGCCGCAGGCGCTGCAGTGGCTATCACTCTGGCATGGGGTGGGCAGGGTGTTTATGCCCTGATCTGGGGGCAATTGGCAAGCACGACCGCGAGCACGCTTATCCTTGTCATGATCGGATTGCGCATCTGGCGACCAAAGCTTCGTTTGCGTCGGACGGACCTTGCGGGTTATGTGCGCTTCGGCGCCTATCAGATGGGCGAGCGAACCATCAACTTCCTCGGGACGAATCTGGATAAATTGCTCGTCGGGTCCTTGGTCGGCACGCAGGGTCTCGGTTTATACAATGTGGCGTTCCAGCTCGTAATGAAACCGATGCAACTCATCAATCCCATCGTTATGCGCGTAGCTTTTCCCCTGTTTGCGATCGTGCAGGCGGATAACGATCGCCTGCGATCGGGGTACCTTGATGTCATCCGGATCGTTTCACTGATTATGTTTCCGATCTACGCGGGCATGATCGTGCTTGCCGAGCCCCTGGTGCTGGTACTGCTGGGCGAAAACTGGGCGTCGTTAGTGCCAACTTTCCGGTGGCTGTGCGTTCTGGGATTCTTCTATAGCTTGGGAAATCCCATCGGGTCACTGCTGCTGGCCAAAGGGCGCGTGGAGTTAGGGCTTTATCTTAACGTTTTGATGATCGTCCTATACTCGATCGCCATCTGGGCCGGCGCGTCTGGAGGAACGGCAGGCGTTGCCGCCGGACTGGTCATCGCAACCGCCTTTGGCCTGTTTCCCGTGGGATTCTGGATGCGCTGGGTGCTAGTCCGGATGCGTCCGCTTGATTACACCGCAGCTTTTACCCCGATGCTGGTATGTTCCGGCGCCATGGGTGCAGGCCTGCTGCTTGCGCACGAATTCATGCCCGGATCGATCGGTAGAGTAGTGGAACTGGTGACGCTCACGCTGCTCGGTTGTGTCATTTATTTCCTGACCATCGCGTTTTGGCAGTGGCCGTTCTTTGTCAGGCTCAAACAGACGTTCCGCTGAATATTCATATGTGCGGCATCGCGGGCTATTACTCGTCCCAACATACAGAGACCGGAGCCAGGAGAATCCTTTCGTGTCTGAGTACGATCGCGCATAGGGGCCCCGACGATCAGGGAATTGTTCTGGTCAATGCAGAATCAGGCGAGTCCCGCAGTTGCTCGACGCATAGGAGCGATCCCCGTGTTCGCCAACTCTTGCCGGAGGCTCAAGCGGCTCCTGCGGATTTTGTGCATCATCTTGCTCTTGCTCACTGTCGTTATTCGATCGTTGATCTGACGCCGGCCGGACATCAACCTATGTGGGATGCCGCCGGTCAGGTATGCGTAACATTCAACGGCGAAATCTATAACTACGTGGAACTGCGCGGTGAACTGGAGAACAACGGGTTCGATTTCCGGACGCGATCGGATACCGAAGTATTGCTGGCGGGCTATCTCCAGTGGGGAACCGACGTATTCCGCCGCTTCAATGGGCAGTGGGCGATCGCGTTGTACGACGCACGGAAACGTAAGCTGCTTTTCTCCCGTGATCGTCTCGGAAAGGTGCCGCTTTACTACGCGCTTCGCAACAACTGGCTCTTCTGGGGCTCTGAAATCAAGGCAATTCTCGAAGCGTGCGGGCGCGATGGTTTTCCGGTCCGCGCCCAGGCGGTCGATGATTACGTCGTCGAGGGATGGCGTGATCGTAATGGCACATTCTGGGATGGAATCCATGATTTTCCCGCAGCCAGTTTCGGCTGGGTTAAGGCCGATCTGAGTCTGCAATCCAACAGTTACTGGCAACTGCCTCCGCGTCGCCTGAGCAGCAAAGAAATCCCGGCAAGCGTGGCGGCCGCACGCGTGCAGGAACTGCTGCTGGACGCAATCCGCCTGAGAGCCCGCGCAGACGTACCAGTCGCCTACGAATTAAGCGGCGGCCTTGACTCGTCCTCTTTGGTTGCTTTGGCCGCGCAGAACCTGCCCACCCCTCTGACCAGTTACAGCATCGAGTTCGCGGATCCGCACTATAACGAGGAGCCATATGCCCGGTCGGTGGCGGAGAGATTCGGTGACAGGATTGATTACCGTGTCATCCGACCCGCTCACGAGGATTTTTGGCGCCAGGCAAATGATTTCCTCTGGCTGGAAGAGGAGCCATTTCACGCGCCAAATTTGCAGACAAATCAAGCCATGCGTCGGCAAATGAAGGACAGAGGCACCAAGGTAGTCATCAGTGGCGCCGCCGGGGATGAAATTTTCGCCGGGTATAACGGCGAATATTTCGCCCCTTACCTGCTCCATCTCGCGGGTAACTTTCGTTGGGGGGCGCTATTACATGAGTTTCGCGCCAACACCGAACTGCCTGCATCCTGGAAGGTGGCGATGCGGCTTGGCATGGATATTTGTTTCCCGAACCTGAGCCAAAGAATACTGCGCAGTAAATCGGGTGAGACCCGCCTTCTGGCGGAATGTTATTTCCCGGCGACGGGAGCAATGCCCCGGAAATCCGCGTCCCGGTTCCTGTCCGCGCGAATGCGCGCCAACATGGGGGAAGCCAAAATGAACTACTGGCTGCGTTCCGCCAATAAAGCCAATTTTGGTATTCCTATCGAGCCCCGCGCGCCTTTTCTCGATTACAGAGTCGTGGACTTTGCGTTTACCCTTCCGCCCGAATATCTCATTCGCGACGGGTGGCATAAATGGATTCTGCGCAGGGCAATGAGCGGTCTTCTACCGGCCGAAGTCCTCTGGCGCCGCAAGAAGATGGGTTTTCCGTTTCCAGTTGCAAGCTGGCTTGCGGCGTCGAAATCTCATGTCGAAATGAATCTGGCCGGCACGTCCTGCCCGTATTTGAACTATGCGGCACTTATGCGGCGCTACGACGAATTTATTCCCATAGCGCCTTTCACTCTCTGGCGGTTGATCAATGTCGGGTTGTGGTGGCGAAGAGTGATCGAGTGCAAGGCCGTTGAAACGGGCCCGTCATGAAGCTTCGTGTTGTGCAGGCCAGCCGGGTATGGTTACCGCAGACTCAGACATGGATCCACACCCAGGTGAGTTGCGTGCCGGAAGATCGGGTTGAGAACCACATCGTATGTGAATGGGTGGAAAATTACGACCAGTTTCCCGTTCGCCATCTTCACGATTTTGCCAAGGCGTCGGATCTTTCGCGTTTCTGGGACCGCGGCCTCCGGCGCATCGGAGTGCGGCGTCATCTCGGATTTCTGGTCCGCGTGACGCGGCGCACGGGCGCAGCAATCATGCACTCCCATTTTGGGGATGTCGGCTGGACGAATCTAAAGGCGGCACGGTCTGCTGGCGTCCGCCACGTCGTCACCTTCTACGGATACGATGTGAGTTATCTTCCACGTCAATCGTTGTGGCGTGAACGCTTTGCAGAGCTGTTCGGGGCCGTCGACCTTGTCTTATGCGAAGGTCCTCACATGGCACGATGCGTGGTCGGAATCGGTTGCCCGGTGGAGAAAGTGCGTGTTCACCATCTCGGCGTGCGGCTCGAAAGACTCCCATTTCTTGCTCGCCGATGGCATCCCACGGAAAAGCTTCGAGTGCTGATCGCAGCAACGTTTACTGAGAAAAAAGGAATTCCCTATGCGCTCGAGGCACTCGCGCGATTGCAGCATGCAGTGGATCTCGAGATTACGGTAATTGGCGACGCACGACAGGAGGTTACGGAAAGCCGGATGCAGAAGGAGAAAATTCTTGCGGTGATCAATGAACGTGGCCTCGCGAGCAAGGTTCGATTGTTAGGCTATCAGTCCCATTCGAGACTCATTGAGGAGGCATATGCCCATCATCTCTTCCTTTCGCCTAGCGTTACGGCAGAAGACGGGGCGACAGAAGGCGGTGCCCCGGTTTCAATCATCGAAATGGCCGCAAGCGGCATGCTGATCGTCAGCAGCCGCCACTGCGATATTCCGGAAGTGGTATTGGATGGTGAAACCGGGTTTCTCGCCGAGGAGCGCGACGTCGATGGCCTGTACGATTGTCTTCTGAAAGCCATCCGCGACCCGGATCAGTGGCCGCAGTTGCTGGCTGCCGGCCGACGGCATGTCGAATCGGAGTTCAATGCGCTGGAACAAGGTGTACGCCTGGCCGAGCACTACGAGCGCGTGAGCGGCAATCTGAGATTGCCCATTGTCCATGCAAACAAACCGGCGCCCTGACCCGTCGGGAGACATGCGGATGGCTTCGGCATCGATCCAAACGGCGCGACTCTCGCCATCGTGTCCAGAGGTATTTTGTCTTAACGGTCAAGGGTGCCCATGCCGATTGAGCAGTCGTAATGACTAGCAGCGCCGCCTGTCCGCCGGTGCTGGTTCTGGCATTCAACCGGCCGGATACCACGGCCCGGGTTCTGGAAACGCTCAGGCTCGCGCAGCCCCTGCATCTGTTTTTTGCGGTCGATGGGCCACGGCCTGACAGGCGGGATGAACAGGAGCGCGTCGCGCAAGTGCGAGAGCTGGCGACAAGTATCGATTGGGACTGCGATGTCAGAACATTATTCCGGAACCAGAATCGGGGCTGCAAGCTTGCCGTTAGCGAGGCGATAACCTGGTTCTTCGAGAATGTCGAAGCAGGCATCATCCTGGAAGATGACTGCGTCGCTCATCGCAGTTTTTTTCCCTATGCTGCGGACCTGCTGGAGCGCTATCGCAACGACGAGCGCGTTTTGATGGTGTCGGGAGACAATTTCCAGCAGGGACGGCGCCGAGATGGTTTCAGCTACTATTTTTCACGTTACGCGCATATTTGGGGTTGGGCAACCTGGCGTCGCGCCTGGTTGTACTACGATCACGAAATGAAATCCTGGCCGGATCTGCGGGACCGAGGTTGGCTAGACGGCATGCTTGGCGATCGGAAAGCTGCGCAATACTGGTCGAGCATTTTCGAGGACACCTACCGGAATCGGAACTCCTCATGGGCCTATCGATGGCAATTCTGCATCTGGGCCCGAAACGGATTAACGATACTTCCGGCTTGTAATCTCGTGTCGAATATCGGTTTTGACGAATTCGCGACCCACACGGTACAGGCAACCAATCCATGGGCGCGACTCGCGGTTGAAGCCCTGCCGTTTCCGTTGCTCCATCCGCATACCCTTTCGCGTGACGACGTGGCCGACGCGCATACGCAAAAAACCGTCTTCGCATCGCCTTCGCCCTGGAAGCGGATGCTCGGCAAATGCCGTAAATTTGCCACTAGTCTCATCGGGAGGCAGACTTGATCACACGCGCACGGGCATGGTTACGGCATCTGGGTTTTGACGTCGTGCGTTATCCGACTGGCCGCGTATCCGCGCTTCCGGTCGATTTTGACCCGGCCGCGGCACTGATCATTGGGAAGGTTCGGAACCGGACCATGACGTCTCCCGAACGGCTATTCGCATTGATCCAGGCCGTGCGGTATGTCTCGACCGCCGGCATTGTCGGAGATATCGTCGAGTGCGGTGTGTGGCGAGGTGGCAGCATGATGGCTGCGGCGCTCACACTGATCGAATGTGGTGACAAGATGCGCGAGCTGTATCTGTTTGACACTTTTGAAGGTATGAGCCCGCCGACAAGTAAGGATGTCGCGATTGATGGGCAACCCGCGCACACTTTGCTTGGGGCCCAGAAAAAGAGCGATCCGGGATCGGCCTGGTGTTACGCCACATTGGACGACGTGAAGTCGGGGATGTTCAGTACTGGATACGACGCCGTGCGCATGCACTTCATTCAAGGCAAGGTCGAGGATTCCATTCCCGGGCAAGCACCGGAAACCATCGCGATACTGAGGTTGGACACTGATTGGTACGAATCTACCCGCCACGAAATGGAACATCTGTTCCCAAGATTGGTAAGAGGGGGGGTTCTGATCGTGGACGATTATGGCCACTGGAAAGGATGTCGGCAGGCCATAGACGAGTATTTGCAATCACGCGGCATCCGGCTTCTGCTCAACCGCGTTGACTATACCGGCCGCATGGCCATCAAGTCCGCGTGAGTTCCTCTCCAAAAGCCATAGACAATCGAGCTCCGGCGCGATTTCTGAATTTTGGCTGTGGTCGCACTTTCCACCGGGATTGGACCAATCTGGACGCCTTCCCCGTTTCCCCGGAGGTCATTGCGCATGATTTAAGGACGCGATTCCCGTTTGCCGATGCGAGTTTTGATGCCGTGTACGGATCGCACGTTCTGGAGCATCTGGAGCCCGCAACGGCGAAAGCATTATTGCGGGATTGTTTCCGGATAATTAAACCGGAAGGTATCGTCAGAATCGCTGTTCCCGATCTAGAGTCGATTGCGAGGCTGTATGTCGCCTCGCTTGAGGGAGCGTTGAAAGGAGACCGTGCAGCCGAGATGCGCTATGACTGGATCATGCTTGAACTCCTCGACCAGACTGTCAGAAAGGTATCGGGCGGAAACATGGCCGCACTCATGGCCGGAAGCAAGGACGCCGACCAAGCGCGCTTTATTTGTGAACGCATAGGGCCCGAACGAGAGGCGACGACTACTCTGCCGGCTGGGCGCTTTTCCCTGGCGGTCCGGGTCCGACGAAAGCTGCGCGGAACGGCAAAGGCGCTACGGCGCAAGGCAACGATTGCAGCAGCATGGGTGTTGCTAGGTCGCCAAGGGGCTGTTGCAGTGCGCGAGGGCCTGTTTCGGTCAGATGGCGAAGTGCATCAATGGATGTACGACCGCTTTTCGCTGACACGTGCCCTCAGGGGCGCCGGGTTCGTTGCCATCAAAAAGCGCAGCGCCGGTGAAAGCGAGATCCCGGGATTTTCCAAGTACGAACTGGAAGTCTTCAATGGCCGGGAACTTAAGCCCGATTCACTCTACCTGGAAGGGCGCAAGCCGGCCCGGGCTGATCTGGCGGGCGGTAAGTCCGGCAGTGGCTGACATGCATTACTACTGCACACTGTTCGACCGGAACTACCTTCCAAGCGGACTCGCATTATTTGATTCGCTTGCGCGCCATTGCGCGGAATTCAACCTGGCAGTGCTCTGTCTGGATGAAACTACGGAGCAGATCCTGAGGATTCTCGACCTGCCGGGTTTGGAACCGGTTTCGTTATCGACATTGGAGCAATGGGATCCGGAACTCGAGCGCGTCCGGTTACAAAGATCGATCGTAGAGTACTACTTCACCTGCAAGCCGGTGCTCATGAAATTCCTGGCGGAAAAATACAGGAATGCCGCGCGAATAACTTATCTTGATTCCGATTTGTTCTATTTTTCGGATCCGCGAAAGTTGGAGCAGGACTATGCCGGGAGCTCCGCGGCACTGACGCCGCATCGGTTTCCGAGTCGCCTATCCGAACGCAAGCGATTTGGCCGCTTCAATGCCGGATGGGTGAGCGCCAGTTGCGCAGGGGAAGGCCGGCGTTTTATCGACTGGTGGCGCGCACGATGTATTGAATGGTGTCGCATGGAGGTCCAGGCGGACAGGTTCGCGGACCAGAAATATCTCGACATGGTGCCGGACCTTTTCTCCGATGTGACCATTCTCGAACATCCTGGCGCAAATCTGGCGCCATGGAATCTGGAAGGCATTACCGTCAACCGCTCTGCGGAGGGCATCCTTGCTGAGGGATCGCCGGTCTATTTCTTTCACTTTCATGGCATGCGCAAGGTCATAGGAAGGCTCTACGACAGCGGACTTCGTGGGTATGGAGTGCCGCTTTCGCCTCAACTGCGCGCAAACCTCTATTTCCCTTACCTTGCCAGTCTCGCGGATGCAGAAGCGCGTGTACGCCAAAGCGTCGATCGGTTGGGTATGAAAATCCCACATGGACCTTTTTCGCTGACAGGCGCGTTGCGAAAATACAAGAGAGCGGTGCAACTCGTAGCAAACGGCACCAGCGTAATCGGACCATGATGCGCTTTGTGTTCATTCCCAACACATGGGTTCTTGCGACACGCACACCATGATCATCGGCGACGGCATGATGGCCCAGGCATTCTGCACGTTTCAGACCGATCGCAACGTCGCGGTATTCGCTTCCGGGGTATCGGATTCGCTCGAAGAGCGCCCGGAAGCTTTTGAGCGGGAAAGGAGCTTGCTCCTGCGCACGCGCGCGGCGCATCCAGAGAAGTTGATGGTCTACTTTGGAACATGCAGCGCTGTCGATCCTGACAGGTGCGACACGCCATATGTCCGGCACAAGGTCCACATGGAAGCATTGTTGGAAGAGGCCGGCGCTCCCTGGATGGTTTTGAGGGTGGCGCTCGCCATCGGCCCGATGCATCGGAGCCGGACTTTGGCGCAGTTCCTTTACGAGAAAATTTCTCGCGGCCAACCTTTCCAGGTATGGACGCATGCGACCCGTTATCCGATTGACGTGGCCGACGCTTTTCGGATCGGCAGCCACTTCATCGGCCAGAAGTCATTCTGGAATCGGCGCATCAACGTGGCCCTGCGAGCGTTCAGCATCATGGATTTCGTGCGTTCCATGGAACGTATCGTCGGCAAGCAAGCCCGCTACGAGGCGGTGGAGAAAGGAAAGCACTATGAACTGTCGTGTCCCGAGGTCAAGGCCCTGGCGCAACCGTTGAATCTGGACTTCCGGGAAAGTTATCTGGACCTGGTGCTCGGCAAATATTTTGGTCACGATCGCGAGCCGGCAATAACCGGAACCTGAAGATTGGAACATCTCCCGGCTTGCACCGTCCGCTGTTCTGGATCCATCGACAAGAGGCTTAAGATGCGCGCCCCAGCCGGACACCCGTCGTGAAAGTGCTGATCGTCCAGCCCTGGTTCACCGCGATTGGTCATCCCGCGCAGTCCGTGCTCAACGTGGCTCGCATGCTCGGTACGGGGCCGGATGTCGGCTACCTGATCGCGGATCCGGGCGTCGGCATGTTCGCTGCGACGGCCACTGAACTGAAGCGCTTTGCACCGGTAACGCGCTTCAACTCGCGCGGTGCTTCGCTGCGCACCGGGACTTTGATGAGCCTCCCGGCCGTCGCGCGCACTGTGCGCGCGCAGTCCGCACTGAAACAAGTGTTCTTTCTGGACGCCCACTTAGTTGCGCTGGCGGCCGGATGGCCGCTGTTCTCGCGCTCTGCTCGGGGTGTCGCCGTCAGTGCCGTCTATCTCGGCGGGCCGGAGCGAATCGCGTCGCATGCTCTGGCGCGGGCGCTGGTCTCGCGCTTCCTTTCTTCTCCTGGAAGGCGATTGTTCCTGCGCACGGAAGAACTTCGGCGGGCGTGGTGCGAAGCCTTCATGGAGATTCCTGCGGATCAGATCGCCACGCTCCCATCGCTCGAACTCATCGACGCCTTCAACGGCCCTCCCTTGGAGCGCGAGGACCATACAATCCGATTCGGCGTGATTGGTCAGGTGCGCCCCGGCAAAAGCCTCGAGTGGCTGGTGCCGCTATTCTCCATGCACCCGGAAATTGGCTTGCTGCAGGTGGCGGGGACGTTCACGAACCCGGCGCACCAGGCGCGCCTGGCGTTTCTTTCGAGCTATGCGCATTTCCAGAACCGCTTTCTGACCGAAGACGAACTGCTGGGGGCAGCAGCGCGGCAAGATTATTTGCTTGCTCTGTATGACGATTGGGACGCACGGATGGAGGCAGCGACCCTGCACCTTGCGGCGCGCGTAGGAAAACCGGTGATCGTGTACGATGAAGGATGGCCTGGACGCATGGTTCGAGAGTTCGGCTGCGGTCTGGCCGTGTCACGCGATGGTCGGCCGGACGAGCACTATTTCATGAACCTCCCGCGGCCCGGGCAGCAGCGCTACCAGGCAATGATTGACGGAGTGGAACGCTTCCGGGCTGCGCATAACGGGGTCGCGAGCCGCGATGTTCTGGTCAGGAAGCTGTTCGATGAGTAGGGCCGCCGGTAGCTCGTGTCCCGGGTTAGCCGCGCACTGCGGCCGATCATTGGCCTGGGGCATTTATGTCTGATCGACTCAGAAACCTGCTCAGAAAAACCGGCATCGAAGCTTACCGGTACACCGTGCAGACCTCTTCCGGCGCGCAACTTCAGCGACTGCTGCAGTCGTGCAGAATCGACCTGGTTTTCGACGTCGGTGCCAATCGCGGACATTACGCGCGCGAACTGCGCGCAAACGGATATGGCGGAAGGATCGTTTCGTTCGAGCCGCTGGCCACAGCCCACGAAGATCTTGAGCAAGAGGCCCGCGGCGATGCGCACTGGCAAGTTGCTCCGCGCATGGCGCTGGGGGCATCGAACGGCGAAATCGCCCTGCATGTTGCGGGCAATTCCCTCAGCAGTTCCATACTCGACATGCTTCCCGAGCATGTGCGCGCGGCGCCGGGATCCGGCTTCGTGTCAAACGAGACTGTGCCTCTCAAGCGCCTTGACCATGTTGCGGCGGAGTTCCTGAACGGGGCCGCCCGGGTGCTGTTGAAGATCGATACGCAAGGCTATGAAGACCGCGTATTGGCGGGCGCGCAGGGCGTGCTTCCGAGCATCGTGGCGATCCAGTGCGAGCTTTCACTCGTGCCACTCTACGCCGGGCAGGTGCTGTTCGACGAAATGCGATCCCGCATAGCAGCGATGGGCTTTAAGCTCTACGCCATTTTTCCGGGGTATGTGCACGAACAAACCGGACAGACGCTGCAGATCGATGGATTTTTTGTTCGCCGGGATACTGAGGCACACGGCGCCTGATGAATGTCCCGCCCTTGTCTGCGCCACCGACGCTTGAGGATTATCCCTCTATCGCCGACTCTTCAGTCCAGCGAGGCGGGCGGCGGGTGAGCAAGCCGTCGGCCGCTGTAGGCGGGCATGTCCCCAAAGTCAGCATCGTCACCATTGTGCGTAACGGCGTAAGGACGTTACCTCGCACGCTAAAAAGCGTCTTCGAGCAGGATGTTTCCGATATTGAGTACGTCATTATCGACGGCGGGTCCACCGACGGCACCCTGGAACTATTGCGCGCTCATGAGCCGCGCATCGATCTGTGGATCAGCGCGCCCGATCGCGGCATCAGCGACGCGTTCAACAAGGGCATCAGTCTGTGTCGAGGAGAAGTAATCGGACTGCTCAACAGCGACGACTGGTACGAACCCGGTGCGATTCGCGCCGCCTTGCAACACTTGCAGCAGTCCGGAGCGGAAGTTGCATGCGGCGGCCTTCAGCATTGGGAAGGCGACCGGCGGACTTACCTGGCGAGCAGCGATCCCGCGCACCTGCGCCGGGGCATGACAGTCGCCCATCCGACCATGTTCGTTCGTCGCGCCCTCTATCGAAAGATCGGTCTGTATCGTCTCGATTTCCTGCTGGCCATGGATTACGAGTGGGCGCTGCGCGCAGTGACCGCCGGCGCGCGGTACGTAGCGCTCAACCAGTGTCTGGCCAATATGCAGGGCGGCGGCGTAGGAGACCGCCGCTGGCGAGACTCCCAGCGCGAAGTGGCCAGGGCGCGCGCGCTTCATATTCCGGGCGCCAATACGGCCGGTGCCTATCACACCTTTGTAGTGCGCCGCATAGCGATGGGCTACGTACGGCGACTGCTGGACACGACCGGTCTTAGCGTCGTACGCCGGGCTTATCATCGCTGGGTCGCGCCAAACACCATAATTTCAAGCCGCGATGACGGCTCCCACTGATTCCGCAAGCACCGGCGCGCCGGCTGTGCTGGTCGTCATCGTCAATTACAACAGCGGTCACATGCTGGCTCGTGCGGTGAAGTCAGTGAAACGTCAGACGTTCACCGATTACCGGTTGATCGTGGTCGACAATGCCAGCACTGACGATTCGGTGGCGCTGACGAGCGCCCGGTATCCTGAAGTGGAAGTTCTGGCCGCCGGATCAAATCTTGGATTTGCAGCGGCCAACAATCTTGCCGTACGACGCTATGCGGGCTCGCGCTGGATCGCGTTACTGAATCCGGATGCATTCGCCGAACCGGACTGGCTGAAGGTGCTGATGCAACAAGCGCAGGATCGACCCGATGTAGGGAGTTTCGCTTGCCGCACACTGGATGCGTCCGACAACGCTCGCCTCGACGGGGCGGGCGACGCATGTCATCTCAGCGGCCGCTATTGGCGGCGGGGCCACGGGTGCCCGGCCGACCGGCACTATTTGCAGCAGCAAGAAATTTTCTCCGCCTGTGCCGCGGCAGCCATGTATTCGCGCGCCGCGTGGGAACAGGTAGGGGGCCTGGACGAGGATTTCTTCTGTTACGGCGAAGACGTCGATCTGGGATTCAGGCTGCAACTGACCGGATACAAGTGCCTGTACGTTGCCGACGCGTTGGCCCACCACCACGGCTCCGCCGTGACAGGCGACCGCAGCGACTTTTCCACTTACCACGGCCAACGCAACCTGATGTGGGTCTTCGTGAAAAACCTGCCGCCGCTGTTGTTCTGGCCGTTACTGCCTTACCACCTGGTATTGAACCTCGCGGCAATGATTGGCTGCGTGCTGAGAGGTCAGGGCCGAGTGGCGCTCAAGGCGAAAGTCGACGCCTTGCGCGGACTTCCCCGGGCCTGGAAAAAGCGCCAGGCAATCCAGCGCATGCGTAAGGTTTCGGCCGCCAGGGTATGGAGTCTGCTGGAGGGCGGTTGGCCCGCCCCCCGCTGCTAACGCAACCCGAAGTAGCGCAGGATGCTTGCCAGATGCCAGCGCAGGTGACGCAAATTCCGGCGGCTTTCCCGACGCGCATCATGGACGGCGCTTACCGACGGCAACAGGCGGATGTCGTAACCGCGTTGCCGTACCCGGCGACACAAATCCACATCTTCGTAGTACAGAAAATAGCGCTCGTCGAACCCGTGCAAATCCGCGAAGACAGGCGCGCGCAACAGCATGAACATTCCCGCGACCCAGTCGGGCGAAATGACCGTCGAGGTGACCATGTAGTCAGGCCCACCGGCAAGGCCAAATAATTTGCGCAGAAGAAAGCCGGGTTTCGGGAAATGGCGCGCGCTGTCCTCCACCTTTCCGGCGGGGTTCAGTATCCTCGGTGCGACGATGCCGACGTGCGGGTCGGCCAGTTCTGCAATGAGTTTCGGAAACGGGTTTTCGTCGATCCGGATGTCGGGATTGAGGACGCAGAAATAATCACTTTTGCACTGCTCGAAGGCGGCATTGTGGTTCGCACCGAAACCTTTCGGTAGTTCATTGTGAATCAGCGCTAATGGAAAGGGCAGCGGGGCATCGCCAATTGCGGGTGACTCGGGTATGTTGAGGGTCAGGATTACGCTTACTGCAGAACTGCAATGTTTCGCAAGATCCTGAAGCAGCGCGGACACCAGGGCGCCATGTCCATGGCTCACAATCGAGACCGTCACCCGGCCGCTTTCAGCGCGGAAAGAAGGGTTGGTCTGGATCAAGCGAAAATCCGCAACGGGGTTAGCAGTACGATGGGCACAGGTACCGAAACGAAGATGTGATTTAGCCCGGGAAGATTTCGAATTTATTCGCGAAGCATGATGCCAGTCTGCCACAAGGGCCGAGCCACGTCTAAACGGCGGCGCGCGTACTGCACCGCAAAGGTGTCGTGGTGAGCGCGGTCCTGGTTACGGGAGCCACGGGATTCATCGGTCGGCACTTGTGCCAGGAGCTGCAGTCGCGCGGGTTTGAAGTGCGCGGCGCGACGCGGACGTCGGAGCACGATCTGAAGGTTCCGGCGGTGGCCGTGGGTAATATCGGCCGCGACACGGACTGGAGTGTCGCGCTGGCCGGTTGCGAGGCGGTCTTGCATCTGGCTGCCCACGTACATGTTGAGCGCGCTCTGTCTGGCAAGGCGTCAAGCGACTTCATGCGGATCAACGCGGACGGGACCGAACAGCTCGCGCGCCAGGCGGCGCGGGCCGGCGTGCGGCGCCTGGTATTCGTAAGTTCGGTCAAGGTCAACGGAGAACAGACTGGGGCGCGCGGCTTCGTAGAAAGCGACCCTCCAGCACCCATGGACGCGTATGGGGCTTCCAAGGCGCACGCCGAGCAGCGATTGAAAGCTGTTGCATCCGAAACCGGAATGCAGATCGTAATCGTGCGTCCGCCGCTTGTTTATGGCCCGGGCGTGCGAGCGCATTTCCTGAAGTTGATGCGCGCGGTCGACGCCAGAGTGCCATTGCCCTTCGCTTCTGTAAACAATCGACGGAGCCTCATTTACGTCGGCAATCTGGCTCACGCTCTCGGCGTCTGCCTGACCCATCCGGAAGCGGCCAATCGTACGTTTTTCGTGAGCGATGACCTGGATGTCTCCACACCGCAACTCGTTCGAGAGATGGCCGCAGCGTTGGGAAAGAGGCCCATACTCCTTCCGCTTGCACCCGGAGTGCTTCGAGGTATCGGCACCTTGACGGGGCGCCGCGAGCAACTCGCCCGGCTCACCGGGTCGCTTCAAGTCGATGTCTCGTCGATCAAGTCTGCACTGGGTTGGCAACCACCATATACCGTGCAGCAGGGCCTCGCGCGGACCGCAGCATGGTATCGGAGCCGGTCTGGACAATAGCGGGAATTTGCCCGTCTATCCTCTATAATCGCCGCGATGGACACCGGCGCTTATGCATCCATGCTTGCCCCACCTCTCGCCGGCATCGTCTCTACTGCAATCGGAGCCGTGCTGGTCAGAACCCGGAGCCTGCCTCTGGATAAGCCTAACGAACGCTCTCTGCATGTCCTGCCGGTGCCGCGAACGGGTGGCATAGCCATCATGTCCGGCGTTGGCGCTGCCGCGTTGTTGCTGCAGACGGATCTGACGTTGATGGGACCCGCCGTCGCCCTGGCCGTCGTTTCCTATGCCGATGATCGCCACGCACTGCCCGTCGTGGCGCGGCTTGCACTGCATGTTCTTGCGACTCTTGGTTTCTTATGGATGACGGCAATGGACCTCACGGTACCGGCTTTTGTATTTCTGTTCGGCACCCTGATCTGGCTGACAAATCTGTATAACTTCATGGATGGATCCGACGGACTCGCCGGCGGGATGACTGTAATCGGGTTCGCGACCTACGGCTTGGCGGCGTGGCTGGGCGGGAACGCTGACCTCGCGTTGCTGGCCGTGTCTATTGCAGCCGCTGCGGCTGGTTTTCTCATTTTCAATTTTCCCCCGGCGAAGATTTTCATGGGCGACGTCGGATCGATCCCTCTGGGCTTTCTGGCGGGCGCATTGGGCATCGCCGGCTGGCTGAGCGATAGCTGGCCGCTGTGGTTTCCGCTGGTGGTGTTCGCGCCTTTTATCGTCGACGCAAGCATTACGCTCGCGCGGCGCCTGTTGCGCGGTGAGCGTGCGTGGCAGGCTCATCGGCAGCATTATTATCAGCGCCTGATCCTCTCGGGATGGAGCCATCGGCGCACCGCCGTGGGTGCGTACGCACTGATGCTCCTGTGTAGCACAGTGGCGCTGATCAGCTGGCAGGGCTCGCGTACTACCCAGGTTTCCGCGATCAGTGCGCTGGTTTTGTTGATCGCGGTGACCTTGTGGAGCATCGATCGGCGCTGGGCACGAACTTCGGTCGTCCGAAATGTTTAGCCGTCAGCCTTTCAACATTCGCTCGGCGCTAGCCTTCGTTCATGACTTGACGGCGACGGGGCTGGCGTGGCTCGCGGCATTTTCGTTGCGCTTCAATTTCGATATCCCGTCGGAATTCCAGAGCGTGATGTGGGAATCCGTCGGCTGGATCATGGCGCTCAATGCGCTGTTCTTCTGGCGCTTCGGGCTTTACCGTGGAATCTGGCGTTACGCGAGCATTCATGACCTCAGATTGATCCTTGGAGCGGTAGCCGCCGGGGCCCTGGCGTTTCCGGTCATTCTGGTGCTGGCACAACCAGCAGTCGTGATTCCGCGTTCGGTGCTGGTTCTTTCCCCCATTCTTCTGCTGTTTCTGATGACCGGAAGTCGACTGTTGTATCGGGCCTGGAAAGAACGCAATATCGGCAGGCTCGGCGCGCTGTACGGAAAACCGGTACTCGTGCTGGGGGCGGGCGATACGGCCGTTACGTTGCTCAAGGATCTCGCGCATAGCAAGGAATGGCGCGTCATCGGCATGCTGGACGACGATCCGGTCAAACTGGGTCGGCAAATCCTGGGCGCTTTTGTGCTGGGAGGCATCGACGATCTGCCAAACGTGGCTGCTAGCCTGGGTATTGCCCACGCCATCATGGCATTGCCCTCGGCGTCCCATCAGGTGCGCCGGCGCATTGTCGGACTCTGTCAGGCTGCCAACGTCAAAGTCCTTACCGTCCCGACTTATGATGATCTCATCAGTGGCAAGGTCACGGTCTCACAGATTCGAAACGTAGAGCTCGACGACTTGCTGGGTCGAAACCCGGTTATGCTCGATACCGCAGGTCTTGCCAATCTGCTCGAGCACAAGATCGTACTCGTCACCGGCGCCGGGGGCTCGATCGGCAGCGAGCTTTGCAGGCAGATCGCCAGATATCGACCGACGCGGCTCGTCCTGTTCGAGTTCACCGAATTTGCGCTTTACCAGGCCGAACAGGAATTCCGGCGCACCATGCCCGCGCTGCCGATCGTTTGCGCCGTGGGCGATGTCAAGAATACCGACCGTGTCCGCAATGTGTTGCAAAAATACCGGCCGCAAGTCGTGTTTCACGCGGCGGCTTACAAGCACGTCCCCCTGATGGAACAGGAGAACGCCTGGGAGGCGGTCCGCAATAACGTCTACGGCACTTATGTTTTGGCCACCGAAGCGATTAACCATGGCGTCGAGCGGTTTGTGCTGATCTCGACCGACAAGGCTGTGGACCCGGTGAACGTCATGGGGGCGAGCAAGCGACTCGCCGAAATGGTTTGCCAGGCGCTGCAGTCGCGCGGCGCGACCGGGTTCGTCATGGTCCGCTTCGGCAACGTCTTGGGCAGCGCCGGCAGCGTGATCCCCACGTTCCGCGCCCAGATTGCCGCGGGCGGCCCGGTTACCGTCACTCACCCAGATATAACGCGCTATTTCATGTCCATCCCCGAGGCCGCGCAACTGGTGCTGCAAGCTGGTTCCATGGGTCAGGGCGGTGAGATTTTCGTGCTGGACATGGGGGAACCGGTACGCATCATCGATCTGGCCCGAGACATGATCCGGCTGTCGGGATTCACGGAAG
>CBDDRM010000209.1:0-15107 GCA_965233135.1 uncultured bacterium
CACGGAGATGGTGATGCCGGGGGACAACATCGGCATCACGGTGCAGTTGATCCAGCCCATTGCGATGGAAGAAGGCTTGCGCTTTGCCATCCGCGAAGGCGGTCGTACCGTGGGCGCCGGCGTCGTCGCAAAAATATTGGAGTAACGAACAGTTTATCCGGGGGCGATGGACGCTCCCACTGAATCGGAAGGCCAGTAGCTCAATTGGCAGAGCGTCGGTCTCCAAAAGCGAAGGTTGGGGGTTCGAGACCCTCCTGGCCTGCCACCCGACAACCCGCAACCGGGATTGAATGAATCGCCAAGGTTGCGGGTTGGCGTTTGGAAGGTGGCTGAATAAGGTTCCCAGATGGCAGACAAGATCAAGCTGGTACTGGCGGTATTGCTGGTGATTGCGGGCATCGCCGGCTTTTACATGCTGCGGGACAGCGCAATGATATTGCGCGTCGCTTCGGTACTGGCCGGCCTGGTGGCGGCAGCACTCGTGGCGTGGACCTCGACACCGGGTCGAGCATTCTTCGTATTCGCCCAGGAGGCCGTGGCCGAAACGAAAAAAGTCGTATGGCCCTCGCGCAAGGAAACCGTGCAAACCACGGGCATGGTGCTGGCATTCGTGCTGGTCATGGCCATATTCCTCTGGATCGTTGATGCCATGCTGGTGTGGGGCGTGAAACTCTTGATGGGACCGGGGGCATGATGTCCAAGAAATGGTATGTGGTGCACGCCTACTCCGGCTTTGAGAAAAGCGTTCAGCGCGCGCTGGTGGAGCGCATAGCGCGCGCCGGCATGGAAGACCAGTTCGGTCAGATCCTGGTTCCGGTCGAGGAAGTAGTTGAAATGAAAAGCGGCCAGAAGAACATCAGCGAGCGCAAATTCTTTCCGGGCTACGTGCTGGTGGAAATGGAAATGTCGGACGAGACCTGGCACTTGGTGAAGAACACCGCAAAGGTCACCGGCTTCGTCGGCGGGGCGCCCGGGCGCCGGCCGCCACCGATCAGCGAAAAGGAAGTCCAGGCCATCCTGCACCAGATCCAGGAAGGCGTGGAGAAGCCCAAGCCCAAAGTGCTGTTCGAAGTGGGCGAAGCGGTGCGCGTCAAGGAAGGTCCGTTCACCGACTTCCACGGTTCGGTCGAGGAAGTCAACTACGACAAGAACAAGTTGCGGGTATCGGTTTCCATCTTCGGGCGTGCCACGCCCGTGGAACTGGATTTCAGCCAGGTCGAGAAGGCCTGACTGTTCATTAACGGGGAGCGCGCCTGCGGGCGTGCGCTAGCACCCACTCTCTAGAGGAGTTTTCGTGGCCAAGAAGATCGTAGGTTTCGTCAAGCTGCAGGTTCCTGCAGGCAAGGCCAATCCGAGTCCGCCCATCGGACCGGCGCTGGGCCAGCGCGGCCTGAACATCATGGAATTCTGCAAGGCGTTCAATGCGCAAACGCAGGGCGTCGAGCCCGGTTTGCCGTTGCCGGTGGTAATTACGGCGTTTGCGGACAAAAGCTTCACGTTCATCATCAAGACGCCGCCGACCTCGGTGCTGATTCGCAAGGCGGCCAAGCTCGAGAAGGGCAGTTCCAAACCTAACACCGACAAGGTCGGCAAGCTGACGCGCGCTCAGGTCGAACAGATCGCGAAACAGAAAACCCCGGATTTGACTGCAGCCAGTCTGGAAGCGGCCATGCGAACCGTCGCAGGCAGTGCGCGCAGCATGGGCGTCGAAGTGGAGGGCGTCTGACATGGCACATATCTCCAAGCGAACCAAGGCATTGCGCGAAAAAGTCGATCGCGACAAGACGTATCCCGTAGCCGATGCGATCAAGCTCGTGAAAGCCGGCGCCAGCGCCAAGTTCAACGAATCCATCGACGTTGCCCTCAACCTTGGCATCGATGCCAAGAAATCGGACCAGACGGTGCGCGGCGCTATCGTGTTGCCGCAAGGCACCGGCAAAACGGTGCGCGTGGCGGTATTCGCGCAAGGCGACAAGGCGCAAGCCGCAAAGGATGCCGGTGCCGATGTGGTCGGTTTCGAAGATCTCGCCGCGCAGGTCAAGGAAGGCAAGATCGATTTCGATGTGGCCATCGCCACCCCGGATGCCATGCGCGTGGTCGGTCAGTTGGGCCAGGTGCTGGGTCCGCGCGGGCTGATGCCCAACCCGAAAGTAGGGACGGTCACGCCCAACGTTGCGGACGCCGTCAAGAATGCCAAGGCGGGCCAGGTTCAATACCGTGCGGACAAGGCGGGTATTGTCCAGTGCACCATCGGCCGTGCGTCGTTTACCGAAGAGGCGCTCAAGGAAAACTTGCTGGCGTTGATCGAAGCAGTGAACAAAGCGCGCCCGACGAGCACAAAGGGTATCTATTTAAGGAAGGTGTCCGTCTCCAGCACCATGGGACCGGGCGTCAGAGTGGACCAGGCTAGCCTGGCGCCACAGTAAGGAATTGTCAGTAAAGAACTTTGGGACCCGGCTGCTGGGCTTGATCGAGCAGCCGGGGCCGTCAAAGACCGTAGGAATCCGGCAGGATTTAATCGTCGCAGCAACATCGCGGCGTCCTACGCAGATGGCGTGCCCCGAACAGGTTTCGAGCAGATTGTTGTGGTCGGCTCCTGGATCGAAGGTCGCTAAATCTGAAGGGTGAGGCCGGTTACTCCGGTAACTGGCCTCTTGTTCAACTTTAGGAGGGTAGACCTTTGAGTCTCAGTCTAGACGACAAGAAAGCGGCAGTAGCGGAGATCAGCGCGAAGGTTGCGCATGCGCAGTCCATCGTGCTCGCCGAATACCGCGGCCTGGAAGTCGGTGACATGACGGCGTTGCGCGCGAAGGCGCGCAGTTCCGGCGTGTACCTCCGGGTTCTGAAGAACACCCTGGCACGCCGCGCCGTGACTGGCACGCCGTTCGAGAGTCTGGCCGAACACATGATCGGCCCGCTCGCTTATGGCATTTCCACCGATGCGGTGGCGGCGGCGAAGGTGCTCAATGAATTCGCCAAGGCGAACGAGAAGTTCGTCATCAAGGCCGGCGCGATGCCCGGCCAGCTCATGACCCCCAAACAGGTCGCGACGCTGGCCACCATGCCCAGCCGCGAGGAATTGCTGGCGAAACTCATGGGCACCATGCAGGCACCGATTGCGAAGTTCGTGCAGACACTCAACGAAGTGCCGGCGAAGTTCGTGCGTACGTTGGCTGCCGTCAGGGATCAGAAAGAGAAACAGGCTGCATAACACATACCGCGTTCAACACTATTCACGTTTTCCAGGAGAAATACGAATGGCAACCGCAACAGCAGAAATTCTCGACAAGATCTCGAACATGACGGTCCTCGAGATTTCGCAACTCATCAAGGACATGGAAGAAAAGTTCGGCGTCTCCGCGGCCGCGGCCACGGTCGCCGTTGCGGCACCCGCCGCAGGCGGTGGTGCTGCCGCTGCAGAAGAAAAGACCGAGTTCACCGTCATGCTGAATTCGTCGGGCGAAAACAAGGTCAACGTCATCAAGGTGGTGCGTGCAGTCACCGGTCTGGGGCTGAAGGAAGCCAAGGATCTGGTGGACGGTGCGCCGAAGCCGGTCAAGGAAGCGATTCCCAAGAAGGATGCCGAAGACATCAAGAAGCAGATCGAAGAAGCCGGCGGCAAGGCCGAAATCAAGTAACACGAGTACCGTGACAGCCGGCGGCAGCGGCCGCCGGCGTTTGTTCTTTTCGCCAACATTCGGGCGGAGAGGCCAAAGAAAAACCGAGCAGGTTTTTCTTTGTCTTCTGAAGCGACTGCAGGAGACAGGTATGGTCGGATGAGCGGGTTCCCGTTCATCGTCCGCCAGCGGTTGGTAGAGGCCAACCACCACGCCAAACACCAGTCGATGAACGCAGCGGCCGCTGTTTCCGCTGCCGTAAATCGGAGATGTCCATGGCCTATTCCTTCACCGAGAAGAAACGGATTCGCAAGAGCTTCGCCAAGCGTGCGAGCGTGCTGCCCGTTCCCTATCTGCTTGCAACGCAGATCAACTCCTATGCCCAGTTCCTGCAGGCGGACCAGCTTCCTGAGAATCGCAAGACCCAGGGCCTGCAGGCGGCGTTCCAGTCGATTTATCCGATTGCGAGCCATTCGGGCAATGCACGGCTTGATTTCGTCAGCTATCAGCTCGGGATTCCGCCTTTCGACGTGAAGGAATGCCAGCAGCGCGGCCTGACCTTTGCCGCGCCGCTGCGTGCCAAAGTGCGCCTGACGATCATGGACAAGGAGGCTGCCAAGCCGACCGTCAAGGAAGTCAAGGAGCAGGAAGTCTACATGGGTGAAATCCCGCTCATGACCACGACCGGCTCGTTCGTGATCAATGGAACCGAGCGTGTCATCGTTTCGCAGTTGCACCGGTCACCGGGTGTGTTCTTCGAACACGATCGCGGCAAGACGCATTCGTCCGGCAAGCTGTTGTTCTCCGCCCGCATCATTCCCTATCGTGGTTCGTGGCTTGATTTCGAATTCGATCCCAAGGATTACCTGTACTTCCGCGTCGACCGGCGCAGAAAGATGCCGGTGACCATCCTGCTGAAGGCGATCGGTTACACCCCGGAGCAGATTCTGGCCGGCTTCTTCATGATGGATACTTTCCACCTGTCGAAGAAAGGCATTCAGTTCGAACTCAAGCCTGACCGCCTGCGCGGTGAAACGGCGCGCTTCGACATCATCACCAAGCAGGGCAAGCTCATCGTTCAAAAGGACAAGCGCATCACCGTCAAGCACGTGCGCGAGATGGAGCAGGCCGGTTTGAGCAAGATTACGGTCGCGGAAGATTTCCTGATCGGGCGCGCGCTCGGTCACAGCCTGATCAACAAGGAAACAGGCGAAATCGTCGCCAACGCCAACGATGAGGTCACCGAAGATCTGCTGAAAAAGATCCTGGAAGCAGGCGTCGATACGATCGAAACCATTTACACCAACGATCTGGACCAGGGGCCCTACATCTCGCAGACGTTGCGCAGCGATGAAACCGCCGATCAGTTGTCCGCGCAAGTGGCGATCTATCGCATGATGCGCCCCGGCGAGCCGCCGACCGAAGACGCCGTGCGAACCCTGTTCAACGGTCTGTTTTATGCCGCGGAGCGCTACGACCTGTCCGCCGTGGGCAGGATGAAGTTCAATCGCCGCGTGGGCCGCGATGAGCTCACGGGTCCGGGCACGCTGTCCAACGAGGACATCATCTCGGTCATCCAGATCCTGATCGACCTGCGCAACGGCCGCGGCGAGATCGATGATATCGACCATCTGGGCAATCGCCGCGTGCGCTCGGTCGGCGAGCTGGCGGAAAACCAGTTTCGTGCCGGCCTGGTGCGCGTCGAACGCGCGGTCAAGGAGCGCCTGTCGCAGGCCGAGTCGGAAAACCTGATGCCGCACGACCTGATCAATGCCAAACCGGTATCGGCGGCGGTGCGCGAATTCTTCGGCTCGAGCCAGCTGTCGCAGTTCATGGACCAGACCAATCCGCTGTCCGAAATCACGCACAAGCGCCGCGTGTCCGCATTGGGACCGGGCGGTTTGACGCGTGAGCGCGCCGGTTTCGAGGTGCGCGCTGTGCATCCGACGCATTACGGCCGCGTGTGCCCGATCGAAACCCCGGAAGGCCCGAACATCGGCCTGATCAACTCGCTCGCGTTGTATGCGCGCACCAACGAGTATGGCTTCCTGGAAACGCCGTATCGCAAGGTTTCCAACGGTCGCGTGACCGACGACATCGAATTCCTGTCGGCGATCGAAGAAGGCAAGTACGTCATTGCCCAGGCCAACGCGGGCATCGACAAGAAGGGCAAGCTGCTCGACGAGCTGGTGTCGTGCCGCTTCCAGAATGAATTCATGATGGCCACCGGCGACCGTGTGGAGTACATGGACGTGGCGCCAGCGCAGATCGTTTCAGTAGCCGCATCGCTGATTCCGTTCCTCGAACACGATGACGCCAACCGCGCACTGATGGGCTCGAACATGCAACGCCAGGCGGTCCCCTGCCTGCGCGCCGAGAAGCCGCTGGTCGGCACCGGCATCGGGCGCAGGGTCGCGGTGGACTCGGGCACTGCCGTGCAGGCATTGCGCGGCGGCGTGGTCGATTATGTGGATGCTTCGCGCATCGTCATTCGCGTGAACGACGACGAAACCTCCGCGGGCGAAGTCGGCGTGGATATCTACAATCTGGTCAAGTACACGCGCTCGAACCAGAATACCAACATCAACCAGCGGCCGATCGTCAAAGTCGGCGACAACATCGCGCGCGGGGATGTGGTGGCTGACGGTGCTTCCACGGATGTGGGCGAGCTCGCGCTCGGCCAGAACCTGCTGGTCGCCTTCATGCCATGGAACGGCTATAACTTCGAAGATTCGATCCTGATCTCGGAGCGCGTCGTTGCTGAAGACCGCTTTACGTCCATCCACATCGAAGAACTTTCGGTGGTGGCGCGCGACACCAAGCTGGGTCCGGAAGAAATCACACGCGATATCTCGAACCTGTCCGAAGGCATGCTCGCACGCCTGGATGAGTCGGGCATCGTTGCCATAGGCGCCGAAGTGGAAGCCGGGGACGTGCTGGTGGGCAAGGTCACCCCCAAGGGCGAAACCCAGTTGACGCCGGAAGAAAAGCTGCTGCGCGCGATTTTCGGTGAGAAGGCCTCCGACGTGAAAGATACCTCGCTGCGCGTGCCCTCGGGCATGTCGGGCACGGTCATCGATGTGCAGGTATTCACGCGCGAGGGCATCGAACGCGACAAGCGTGCGGCGCAGATCATCGACGATGAGTTGAAGCGCTACAAGAAGGACCTGGCGGACCAGTTGCGCATCGTCGAGGACGACGCGTTCGGCCGTATCGAGCGACTGTTGACCGGCAAGAGCGCCAACGGCGGGCCGAAGAAGCTCGCCAAGGGCACCAAGATCACCAAGGCGTATCTGCAGGAGATCGATCGCTACCACTGGTTCGACATTCGCCTGACCAATGAAGACTCGGCGCAACAGCTCGAACAGCTGCAGGAGGGCCTCGAACAGACGCGCAAGTCGTTCGATGCCGCTTTCGAGGAGAAAAAGCGCAAGCTCACCAGCGGCGATGAGTTGCCGCCCGGTGTGCAGAAAATGGTCAAAGTGTATCTGGCGGTGAAGCGCCGCTTGCAACCCGGCGACAAGATGGCCGGGCGCCACGGTAACAAGGGCGTCATTTCCAAGATCACCCCGATCGAAGACATGCCGCACATGGCCGATGGCACGCCGGTGGACATCGTGCTCAATCCGCTGGGCGTACCGTCGCGCATGAACGTCGGCCAGATCCTGGAGACGCACCTGGGCTGGGCGGCCAAGGGCCTGGGCAAACGCATTGGCGAATTGCTCCGGGCGCAGGCAAAGATCGCGGATCTTCGCAAAGCGCTGACGTTGATCTACAACTCGAGCGGCAAGGCCGAGGACCTGAGCCTGCTGTCCGACGAAGAGGTCATGGATCTGGCTGGAAATCTGCAGACTGGCGTGCCCTTCGCGACCCCCGTGTTCGATGGCGCCACCGAAGAGGAAATCAAGACCATGCTCGAGCTGGCGGGCCTGCCCAAGTCGGGACAGGTGACGCTGTTCGACGGGCGCACCGGGGAGAGTTTCGACCGCACCGTGACCGTGGGCTACATGCACATCCTCAAGCTGCACCATCTGGTCGACGACAAGATGCACGCTCGCTCGACCGGTCCGTACTCCCTGGTGACCCAGCAGCCGCTGGGCGGCAAGGCGCAGTTCGGAGGCCAGCGCTTCGGCGAGATGGAGGTGTGGGCCCTGGAGGCCTACGGCGCGGCCTATACGCTGCAGGAGATGCTCACCGTCAAGTCGGACGACGGGGGCGGGCGCACCAAGGTGTACGAAAACATTGTCAAGGGCGAACACAAGATCGACGCGGGCATGCCGGAATCCTTCAACGTGCTGGTGAAGGAAATCCGCTCGCTTGCCATCGATATTGACCTCGACCGTTATTGATCCGGCAGTAGCCAAACCCACTGCTAAGGAGTCGTGAATGAAAGCATTGCTCGATTTGTTCAAGCAAGTTACCCAGGAAGAAGAGTTCGACGCCATCAAGATCGGCCTGGCGTCGCCCGAGAAAATCCGTTCCTGGTCCTATGGGGAAGTCAAGAAACCCGAGACCATTAATTACCGCACCTTCAAACCGGAGCGAGACGGCCTGTTCTGCGCCAAGATCTTCGGCCCGGTGAAGGACTACGAGTGCCTGTGCGGCAAGTACAAGCGCCTGAAGCATCGCGGCGTGATTTGCGAAAAGTGCGGCGTGGAAGTCACGCTGTCCAAGGTGCGCCGCGAGCGCATGGGGCATATCGAACTCGCTTCGCCGGTGGCGCACATCTGGTTCCTGAAGAGCCTGCCCAGCCGGCTCGGCATGGTGCTCGACATGACCCTGCGCGATATCGAACGCGTGCTTTATTTCGAGGCGTTCGTGGTGACCAATCCGGGCATGACGCCGATGAAGCGCGGCGACCTGCTTTCCGAGGATTCCTACATCGAGAAGGTCGAGGAGTTCGGCGACGAATTCCAGGCTGCGATGGGTGCGGAGGGCGTGCGCGAATTGCTGCGCCACCTCGATCTGAACAAGGAGATCGACACCCTGCGCAAGGAACTCGACGGCACCGATTCCGAGACCAAGATCAAGAAGATCGCCAAGCGCCTGAAAGTCATGGAGGGTTTCCAGAAGTCCGGCATCAAGGCGGACTGGATGGTCATGGAAGTGCTGCCGGTGCTGCCCCCGGAGCTGCGCCCGCTCGTGCCCCTCGATGGCGGTCGCTTCGCGACTTCCGATCTGAACGACCTGTACCGCCGCGTAATCAACCGCAACAACCGGTTGAAGCGCCTGCTGGAACTCAAGGCGCCGGAGATCATCGTGCGTAATGAAAAGCGCATGCTGCAGGAGGCGGTCGACTCGTTGCTCGACAATGGCCGCCGCGGCAAGGCCATGACCGGTGCGAACAAGCGCCCGCTGAAATCGCTGGCCGACATGATCAAGGGCAAGGGTGGACGCTTCCGCCAGAACCTGCTGGGCAAGCGCGTGGACTACTCCGGACGTTCGGTGATCGTGGTCGGCCCGCAGCTCAAGCTGCACCAGTGCGGCTTGCCCAAGAAAATGGCGCTGGAACTGTTCAAGCCCTTCATTTTCCACAAGCTCGAAATCATGGGCATCGCCGGCACCATCAAGGCGGCCAAGCGCGAAGTCGAGAATGAGAATCCGGTGGTCTGGGACATTCTCGAAGAGGTCATCCGCGAACATCCGGTGATGCTCAACCGCGCACCGACCCTGCACCGCCTGGGCATCCAGGCCTTCGAGCCGGTTCTGATCGAGGGCAAGGCGATCCAGTTGCATCCGTTGGTCTGCGCGGCGTTCAACGCCGACTTCGACGGCGACCAGATGGCAGTGCACGTACCGTTGTCGCTGGAAGCGCAGATGGAAGCGCGCACGCTGATGTTGTCGACCAATAACATCCTGTCGCCGGCCAACGGCGATCCGATCATCGTGCCGTCACAGGACATCGTGCTGGGGCTTTATTACATGACGCGCCAGAAAATCGGCGCGCGCGGCGAAGGCATGATATTCAGCGATGTGGCGGAAGTGCAGCGCGCCTACGACAACCGGCAGGCCGAACTGCATGCGCGGGTCCTGGTGCGCATCAAGGAACTGCAGAAGGACGAAGACGGCAACGTTACCGAGAAAATCAACCGCTACGATACGACCGTCGGCCGGGCGCTGCTGTCCGAGATTCTGCCCCCCGGATTGCCGTTCGAACTGATCAACAAGGCGCTGAAGAAGAAGGAAATCTCCAAACTGATCAACGCCGGCTTCCGGCGCTGCGGGCTGCGTGAAACGGTGATCTTCGCCGACAAGCTCATGTACACCGGGTTTACCTATGCCACGCGCGCCGGTTTGTCCATCTGCGTGGACGACATGGAGATCCCGCCGGAGAAGGGCCAGTTGATCGCTGCGGCCGAGAAGGAGGTGCAGGATATCGAGGCGCAATACACCTCGGGTCTGGTGACGCAGGGCGAGCGCTACAACAAGGTGGTGGACATCTGGGGTCGCGCCGGCGACATGGTCGCCAAGGCGATGATGGAGCGCCTGGGCCAGGAGCCCGTCATGGAGTGGGACGCCAAGAAGGACGAATGGGCGCAAATGACGGACAAGAAGGGCAACCCGATGTCGCAGGAGTCGTTCAATGCCATTTACATGATGGCGGACTCGGGCGCGCGGGGCTCTGCGGCGCAGATTCGCCAGCTTGCGGGCATGCGCGGCCTGATGGCGAAGCCCGACGGCTCGATCATCGAAACGCCGATCACGGCGAATTTCCGCGAAGGCCTGAACGTGTTGCAGTACTTCATTTCGACGCACGGCGCGCGCAAGGGTTTGGCCGATACCGCGTTGAAGACCGCGAACTCCGGGTATCTCACGCGTCGTCTGGTCGATGTCACGCAGGATCTGGTGGTCATCGAGAACGATTGCGGCACCACCCAGGGTGTGGCCATGAAGGCACTCATCGAAGGCGGGGAAGTCGTCGAGCCGCTGCGTGACCGCATCCTCGGTCGCGTTGCTGCCAACGACGTCATCGATCCGGAAAGCAGCCAGGTCATCTTCCCCTCGGGCATGCTGCTCGACGAGGAAGCGGTAGAGCAGATCGAGGCGCGCAGCATCGACGAAGTCAAGGTGCGCACGCCGCTCACCTGCGACACGCGCTATGGATTGTGCGCCCAGTGCTACGGGCGTGATCTGGGCCGCGGCCAGATGGTCAACGTCGGCGAAGCGGTCGGCGTGATCGCGGCACAGTCGATCGGCGAGCCGGGAACCCAGCTGACGATGCGCACTTTCCACATCGGCGGTGCGGCGTCCCGGACGGCGGTTGCAAGCCAGATCGAATCCAAGTCCAACGGCTCGGCGAAGTTCTCGCCGCTGATGCGCTATGTCACGAATGCGCGCAACGAGCCGATCGCGATTTCGCGTTCCGGCGAAGTCCTGATCCTGGACGACAACGGCCGGGAGCGCGAGCGGCACAAGGTTCCGTACGGCGCGACCTTGCTGGTGACCGACGGCAGCCCCGTCAAGGCCGGCAAGATCCTGGCGACCTGGGACCCGCATACCCGGCCGATCATTACCGAGTATGCCGGCCGCGTGAAATTCGACAACGTCGAGGAGGGCGTAACCGTGGCGCGTCAGATCGACGACGTGACCGGATTGTCCACCCTGGTCGTAATCGACCCGAAGCGGCGCGGTACCGCCCAGGTCAAGGGTCTGCGTCCGAGCGTCAAGCTGATCGATGACAAAGGCCGGGAAGTGAAGCTTCCAGGCTCGGACTTGCCGGTCAACATCACGTTCCAGATTCACTCCGTGATCACAGTGAAGGATGGTCAGCAGGTCGGCGTCGGCGAGGTGCTGGCGCGCATTCCGCAAGAAACCTCAAAGACACGCGACATCACCGGCGGTCTGCCGCGTGTGGCCGAGTTGTTCGAGGCTCGCTCGCCGAAGGACGCGGGGGTGCTCGCGGAGGTAACCGGTTCGGTTTCCTTCGGCAAGGACACCAAGGGCAAGCAGCGTCTGGTGATCACCGATCCGGATGCCGTGGCGCATGAATACCTGATCCCGAAGGACAAGCACGTCATGGCACACGATGGCCAGGTCGTCAACAAGGGTGAGGTCATCGTCGACGGCCCGGCCGATCCGCACGACATCCTGCGCTTGCTCGGGGTCGAGGCGCTCGCGCGCTACATTACCGACGAGGTGCAGGACGTCTATCGTCTGCAGGGCGTCAAGATCAACGACAAGCACATCGAGGTGATCGTGCGTCAGATGTTGCGCCGTGTGCAGATTGTCGATATCGGTGACTCGGAGTTCATTATCGGCGAACAGGTCGAGCGCTCCGAAGTGCTGGAAGTCAACGACAAACTGCTCGCGTCGAACAAGAAGCCGGCCACTTACGAGTACCTGCTGCTGGGTATCACGAAGGCCTCCCTGTCCACCGATTCGTTCATTTCCGCGGCTTCGTTCCAGGAAACAACGCGGGTACTGACCGAAGCGGCGATCATGGGCAAGAAGGACGACCTGCGTGGCCTCAAGGAAAACGTCATCGTGGGCCGACTGATTCCCGCGGGCACCGGACTGGCTTATCACAAGAATCGCCGCACTCGCGATCAGGTGGATCAGTTCGGAGCGTCGGATCTGTTGTCCGAGCCGGCCACGGCGGATACGGCGGGCGACGAGCAGGTTGCTTGACACTCCAGGCGACGGCACTTAGAATCTGCCGTCTTTTTACCCGCCAGTCCGGCGGCAATCCCGGGCTCGCGGTCAGCGCAGCATACAAAGGGGACGGCGGCGACGCCGTCCCGGGTTTTTTAGGACTCGAAAACAATGCCGACAATCAATCAGTTAGTCCGAAAAGCCCGGACTTCGCCCAATACCAAGAGCAAGGTGCCAGCCTTGGCACGATCGCCACAGAAGCGCGGCGTGTGCACGCGCGTATACACCACGACGCCAAAAAAGCCGAATTCCGCGTTGCGAAAAGTTGCAAAAGTGCGGCTGACCAATGGATTCGAAGTCATCAGCTACATCGGCGGGGAAGGTCACAATTTGCAGGAGCACTCGGTCGTGCTGATTCGCGGCGGCCGCGTCAAGGATCTTCCGGGCGTGCGTTATCACATGGTGCGCGGCAGCCTGGACACCCAGGGCGTGAAAGACCGCAAGCAAAGCCGTTCCAAGTACGGCGCCAAGAAACCCAAGGCCGCCTGACGCAGCGACAAATCACAAGGGACTGAGGACTTATGCCACGACGCAGAGAAGTGCCCAAGCGCGAGACGCTTCCGGATCCGAAATACAGCAGCCAGGAGCTTGCGAAATTCGTCAACGTGCTGATGACGCGCGGCAAAAAATCGGTTGCCGAGCGCATCGTGTACGGCGCGCTCGAACAGATCAACAAGAAAACCGGCAAGGATCCGCTCGAGGTGTTCAGTCTTGCGCTCAACAACGTGCGCCCGATGGTCGAGGTCAAGAGCCGCCGTGTCGGGGGTGCGAATTACCAGGTGCCGGTTGAAGTGCGCTCGGTGCGCCGCAACGCGCTGGCAATGCGCTGGTTGCGCGACGCTGCGCGCAAGCGGGCCGAAAAATCGATGGACGCGCGCCTGGCGAGTGAACTGGCCGAAGCCGCCGAAGGCCGTGGCGGCGCGATGAAGAAACGCGAAGAAGTACACCGCATGGCCGAAGCCAACAAGGCGTTCGCCCACTATCGGTTCTGATTCGCGAAATATCCGGAAGAAACTAAATGCCCCGTTCTACTCCTATCGAGCGTTACCGCAACATCGGCATCAGCGCGCACATCGATGCCGGCAAGACCACGACCACTGAGCGCATCCTGTTCTACACGGGCGTGTCGCACAAGATCGGCGAAGTGCATGACGGGGCGGCCGTCATGGACTGGATGGAGCAGGAGCGCGAGCGCGGCATCACGATTACCTCGGCAGCAACCACCTGTTTCTGGAAGGGCATGGATGGGGGCTATCCGCAGCACCGTATCAATATCATCGACACTCCGGGGCACGTGGATTTCACGATCGAAGTGGAGCGCTCGATGCGCGTGCTGGACGGCGCCTGCATGGTGTACGACGCCGTCGCCGGCGTGCAGCCGCAATCCGAGACGGTCTGGCGCCAGGCCAACAAGTACAAGGTGCCCCGGCTTGCGTTCATCAACAAGATGGATCGTCAGGGTGCGGATTTCTTCAAGTCCTATGATCACATCCGCACGCGCCTGAAGGGCAATCCGATCCCGATTCAGGTCCCGATCGGCGCGGAAGAGAAGTTCGAAGGCCTGGTCGATCTGGTCAAGATGAAAGCGATCTACTGGGACGAAGCCTCGCAGGGCATGAAATACGAAGAGCGCGACATTCCGGCGGATCTGGTCGAGACCTGCAACAAGTGGCGCGAAAAGCTGGTGGAAGCAGCCGCCGAAGCCAACGATGAATTGATGAACAAGTATCTCGAGGGGCACGACCTCTCGGTGGCGGACATCAAGAAGGGTCTGCGTATCCGCGTGATCAAGAACGAGGTCGTGCCGATGCTGTGCGGCTCCGCATTCAAGAACAAGGGCGTGCAGGCGATGCTCGATGCGGTCATCGAGTACATGCCGTCCCCGATCGATATTCCGCCGGTGACGGGCGAAAGCGAAAAGGGCGAGGCGATCACGCGCGCGGCAGACGACAGCGAACCATTCTCGGCGCTGGCATTCAAGATCATGACCGACCCCTACGTGGGCCAGCTGACATTTATTCGCGTTTATTCGGGCGTGTTGAATTCAGGCGATACGGTTTACAACTCGGTGCGCGAACGCAAGGAGCGCATCGGCCGCCTGCTGCAAATGCACGCCAACCAGCGCGAGGAAATCAAGGAAGTGCGCGCCGGCGACATCGCCGCCGCCGTAGGCTTGAAGGAAGCCTCTACCGGCGAGACGCTGTGTCATCCGGACAAAGTCATCACGCTCGAGCGCATGATTTTCCCGGAGCCGGTCATTTCCCAGGCCGTCGAGCCGAAAACCAAGGCCGACCAGGAAAAGATGGGCATCGCCCTGAACCGCCTGGCGCAGGAAGACCCGTCGTTTCGCGTGCGCACGGACGAGGAATCGGGCCAGACGATCATTTCGGGCATGGGCGAGTTGCACCTTGAAATCATTGTCGATCGCATGAAGCGCGAATTCGGCGTGGATGCGAACGTCGGCAAACCGCAGGTGGCTTACCGCGAAGCGATCAAGAAATCGGTCGAGGTCGAAGGCAAGTTCATCAAGCAGTCCGGCGGCCGCGGTCAATACGGACACGTGTGGATCAAGGTCGAGCCCAACGAGGCCGGCAAGGGTTACGAGTTCGTCGATGCGATCAAGGGCGGCACGGTGCCGCGCGAATATATCCCGGCGGTGGACAAGGGGTTGCAGGAAACCCTGCCCAACGGGGTGCTCGCAGGCTTCCCGGTGGTCGATGTCAAAGTCACGCTGTTCGACGGTTCCTATCACGACGTCGATTCGAACGAAAACGCATTCAAGATGGCGGCTTCGATGGCGTTCAAGGACGGCATGCGCAAGGCCAATCCGATTCTGCT
>CBDDRM010000210.1:0-52873 GCA_965233135.1 uncultured bacterium
TGCTTCCTCAATAATCTGATCCCTTCAAAGACAAACGGCGCCCTTGACGGTCGCCGTATTGTACTGTCAGTCCGGCGAAGCGGAAAACCCGATGCTAGAAGACCAGATCTTGCAGCAGGGACTCGGCGGTCGCCGGGCGAACTTTGTCTATTGCAGCCGAATAGTTGGCATGCTCCACCCCCAGTGAAAGGCCAGCCCCGTCCCGGAGGGCCTGTTTCACAGCTGTCGGCAGCTCGAAGCGCAGAAAATGAACTGCGGAGGTTTTTTGATCGTTCTCCCGGTCCAGGTCTTCGTCGGCTATGGCTTGAATGCGCGGGTGTCCTTCCACCTTGACCCACACGCGGTCCTCGATCCCGATCAGCTTCGCCAGGGCGTGGCGGCGCTCTTCCGCATCCGGGTACTCGATCAGCATCGTGGCCTTCCAGTTGCTTCCATCGGGCACGAGCGGATTGTAGGCGTCCAGTTCGTCGCGAATGCCCTCTTCCTCGAAAATCCTTTCCACCCGCAACATCTCCTGTATCTGGTAGCGCATGGTCAGTTCGTCCTCGAACACGAGCGTGACGTGCTCGCCCAGCTTTACGGTACGGTCCTTCTTGTGGGCCAGCACCCGTTCCCGGAAGGACTTGCGCGCTTTCGCGTACTGCTCGAGGGACATCAGGCTTTCTGCGGTGATCGAACCCATTGCTTTCCTCTTGTCACGATGTCGGCTGCTGGCGAACATTGATTCAAAGCCCGTACGCCATGCGGATCAGCGTCAGCGGATGCTGCTTCTGCGAGCGCTCCGCGGCGCCACCGGCGGCAGCCATGCCTTGGTGGATATGACGCCCTGCAATCGCACAGTCGGAGCTCACGTAATCGGGCTCCGTAGAGGCCATCTGACGGAATACCGGCCGGCCGATTTTCATCGAATCCGCAAAAAATTCAGTCTTCACCCCCCAGGTGCCATCGTGACCGGCGCATCGCTCGACCGTGTTGACTTCGGTCTGCGGCACGAGTTCGAGCAGTTCACGCGTCTTCTGTCCCATGTTCTGCACGCGCAGATGACAAGGGATGTGATACGACACCTTGCCAAGCGGGACCTTGAAGTCGGTTCTGAGCAAACCGTCCCGATTGCGCATGATGAGATACTCGAAAGGATCGAACATCGCCTCCTGCACCGCCTTGACATCCGCGTCGGCGGGGAAAAGCAACGGCAATTCCTGCTTGAACATCAACGTACAGGACGGCACCGCAGTAAGGATCGCATAGCCTTCCCGGGCGAGTCTGGCGAGGACCGGAATATTGACCTGCTTGAGTTTCGCAACGCTATCAAGGTCACCCAGTTCAAGTTTGGGCATGCCGCAACACGCTTCCTTCTCAACCAGGATCGCCGGCACTTCGTTATGTTTGAGGATCTGCAGCAGATCGCGCCCCAGTCCGGGTTCGTTGTAATTCACATAACAAGTGGAAAAAACAGCGACCTTGCCGGGTGCATGCTTGCCATCTTTGACCGGAAACGATGAATCGGGTCGGGCTTTGTCGCGAAACCGGTCACTCGCGTACTCGGGCAAGATGCGGTCTTTGTGAACGCCGAGCACGGATTGCATCGCGGCGCGTGCGGGAGGCGACTTGTTGACTGCGTTGACCAGCTGTACGACGACCGGAATCGACGCCAGCTTGCCAACGGCGTCCGTGCTCGTGAGTATCCGGTCGCGCAATGTCGCGCCGCCCTTTTTGAACTTGACCGCCTTGGCGCGCAGCATCAGATGCGGAAAATCGATATTCCACGGATGCGGCGGGACATACGGACATTTGGACATGTAGCACATGTCGCACAGATAGCATTTGTCGACGACTTTTTTGAAGTCGTTCCTGTCAACGCCATCCAGTTCTCCGGTCTTGCCTTCGTCGATCAGATCGAACAAGGTCGGGAAGGCGGTGCACAGGTTGACACAACGCCGGCAGCCATGACACACGTCGAACACCCGGTGCATCTCCGCCTGCACCTGCTCTTCGTCGTAGAAATCGGCGGACTGCCAGCTGATCGGATGGCGGGTCGGCGCTTCGAGCGATCCTTCGCGGACGGTCATGCGGGGTCAACGATAAAGGTGAAAAAACGACACAGGACCCGCATCGCGCGGGCGGGAGGCGCGCGGGGTTCGCGCTGCATCTCCCATTCGCTTCCGGGCTTAGTCGGTCAGTGCGTCGAGCGCTTTCTGAAAGCGGTTGGCATGGGAACGCTCGGCCTTGGCAAGCGTCTCGAACCAGTCGGCAATCTCATCGAACCCTTCGTCGCGCGCTCCTTTGGCCATGCCAGGATACATATCCGTGTACTCATGGGTTTCCCCCGCAATGGCTGCCTTCAGATTATCGCGGGAACGACCAATCGGCAGCCCGGTGGCCGGATCGCCGACCGATTCCAGATATTCAAGGTGACCGTGTGCATGACCCGTCTCACCTTCCGCGGTCGAACGGAAGATCGACGCCACGTCGTTTTGCCCTTCCACGTCGGCCTTCGCTGCGAAGTAGAGGTAACGCCGATTGGCCTGGGATTCGCCTGCAAAAGCATCCTTCAAACTTTGTTCGGTCTTCGAGCCTTTGAGTGCTTTCATGATGTTTTCCTCCGTCTCGTTCTCGTCATGCCGAAGCGATATTCGGCCGCAAATTTCGCGCTTGAGCGCCGAATTAGACTGAATCTAATCCATTAATCAAGTGTAGGCATTGCTCCCACTCAAGTCAACGGGTTGCGTCGGGGCGCAGCGGGATGCGCGAGCCCCGCGCTTAGGACGAAGACATATGCGGCGAACCAGGTGCCCGGTGCCCGGGCAGGATCACTGCACAGAGCGGGCGGTTCGCAAGGATACCGGTGCAACCGTGCCGGGGCGGAGCTTTGCATCCAGTCGGGCATCGCGCAGCCGGCAAGTCACCGCCCGGCGGCGAATCGGGTCTGGCACTGGGTGGGAAAACCGTTTAGTCTTAGCGCACTTTCCGCCGCAACAACAAGCGGAAACAGAACGATGCAGCGTCCATTTTCAGGGAGGACGCGCACGGCGCCATAATGCTGACAAGAACAAATATCGGCCTCACGATAGAGCAAGACGAGCTCAAGGGGTTTGCGCGCACCATCGCGGAAATCGAGTGGTTGTTGCTGGGACTTGTCCTGCTTTACCTGCTGGCGGTCGCTCCGCCCTACGAGGGCGCGCTTGCCATTCACGCGGCGCTGTTCTTCTTCGCAGCTTTCATTCTCGGCCTGCACTACGTGCATTTCTACAAGCTCGAGAACCGTGCGAAGTTGATGTTCGAAACCTGGGTGATGATCGTATTCATCAGCTGGGTCGTCTGGCATACCGGGCGGATCACCAGTCCGCTCCTGAACCTATATTTATTGCCGATCATCGCCAGCGCCTTGATTTTTGGCAAGCTGCCCACTGCCATCAAAATGGCGGTGATCGTGGGCTGCCTGATGTTTTTCGCCTACGACCCGAGATCCCGCACGCTGCTGGCCATGCCCTTCTGGGGCGAACTGCTTGCGATTTCCGCACCGATCATCCTGGTCGCCTACATCACGACGATGCTCGCAGCCGATATTCGTTACGCGGTGGACAAAATCAAGCAGGTGTCCGATACCGACGAGCTGACCGGCATTTACAACATGCGTGCCTTTTCAGCCATGCTCCATCGGGCTTTCCGGCAAGCCGTTCGCTATGGACATGCACTTTCCGTGGTCATGATCGATTCGGACAACCTGAAGCAGATCAATGACAAGCACGGCCATGAATCCGGCAACCGTTTGCTGCAGCATCTGGTGCGCGACATCCGCGAGCAACTGCGCGGATCCGATGTCATGGCCCGTTTCGGAGGGGACGAATTCATCGTGCTGCTGCCGGAAACCGGCAACAAGGGCGCCTTGGAGACGGCCGAACGCATCCGCAAAGCCATCGAGAATTCCCGCTTCGACGTGCGCACCGGCGATACCCGCATTACGGTCAGCGTAGGCGTTGCCAGTTATCCCGAGGATGGCGGCAACCTCGATGTCATCCTCGAAAAAGCCGACAAGGCCATGTATCGCGCCAAGGAGCGTGGGCGCAACAAGGTCATCGCCTATACCGAAGACGAAACGGTCTGATCTTCGTCGCCGGGTGTCCGGCGTCCGGGCCGGAAATAGGCTGCGTTGTCGTAAAAGCTCTCCTGCTCGTTTTCGGGCCACCAGCCCGGTACGCCCAACACCGGCAGCGGCGAGAACTCGCGACCGTGCGTCATGCGCCCGCGGTTCCAGACATGCGCCGCCAGCAGGCGATCTGCAGCCCGGACCTGCGCGGGTACGGGAAGCTGCGTTACAGCATCCGGCACGCGCAACAGCACGGCCTTGCCGGTCATGCCCACGAAGGGCTTCATTGCCTTGTGATAAAGCGCGTGACCGAACACCAGAAAGCGCATGCGCGCCAAGACTTCCTGCCGCCGCGTCCAGAACAGTTCTTTCCAGTGAAAAGCGCGCACCAGATCCAGCAGCCCCACATCGCTCGACAGAATCACCACGCCATCTTCGTCAAATAGCGTGAGCGCGTCGCGCACCGGGTGCCGCCTCCCGTTCTCGCCTGCCAAGAGCGCCTCGTAATGTCGCGCGTTGATTACGGCCTTGGTTGTGGGAAACGTCATCCACACCAGCGCGTTGAACAGGTCGTGCCAGTCCAGCGCGCGCAGCTGCACTTGCGCTTTGAGATACGTGCGCGGCTCGAAACCGTCTTCGAAGTTGCTGCTTTTGGCCCCCTGGTAAACGAACCGGATCCGCTCCCCTTGGGCATTGACCAGGCGTCCGGCATCGTCGGCCAGCGAATTGAGCAACTCCGCATTCGGCCAGCCGATCTCCGGCAGGTGCTCACCCACGCTGCGCAGTGGCGCAAACATCGGCGAACCGTTCAACCAGCGCGTATTCCAGAAGTCGGCCATTGCGGGAAGTCGAATGCGTTCGGGTAACATGCGTTTTCCCGCAGTATAGCCATCCGGGTACAACGCATCATGATCGATCAGGTAGATTGTGCCGTTATCGGCGCCGGCGTCGTCGGACTCGCCATCGCGCGCGAGCTCGCGATTTCCGGGCGCGAGGTCATCGTCATGGAGGCCGCGGAAGCGATCGGCACGCATACCAGTTCACGCAACTCCGAAGTCATTCACGCCGGCCTTTATTATCCGAAGGGCTCGCTGAAAGCGCGTTTCTGCGTGACCGGCAAGGTCCAGCTGTACGACTACTGCGCGCAGCACGGCGTGCCTCACCGCAATATCGGCAAAATCGTCGTAGCGGTCACGCAGGACGAGATCGCCACGCTGAACAGTTACGTCGACAAAGCGCGCGCCAACGGCGTAACCGACCTGCGCTGGCTGACACGCGATGAACTGCGGGATCTGGAACCGCAGGTGGATTGCGTGGCCGGCTTTCTTTCACCTTCGACCGGCATTGTCGACAGCCATGCGCTGATGCTCGCCTACCAGGGCGACGCGCAGAATCATGGGGCGGCCGTAGTCTTCCGCAGCCGGGTGCAAGGCGGCAGCGCGGGCCCAGAAGGCATCGTGCTGAATGTCGGCGGCGATGAACCCATGACGATCTGCTGCCGTAGTGTGGTCAACAGCGCAGGGTTGTTCGCGCAGGATGTGGCCCGTTCCATTGCAGGTATCCCTGCCTCCAGCATTCCTCCGCAATATTTTGCCAAAGCCCACTACTTCACCCTGGCGGGTAGACCGCCGTTCCGGCGTCTGGTTTATCCGGTCGCGAGTCACGCCCATCTTGGCGTGCATGTCACGGTGGACATGTCAGGCCAGATTCGCTTCGGACCCGACGTCTCCTGGGTGGACGCCGTGGACTACAGTTTCGATCATTCGCGCGAGCCGTTGTTCTATGAGGCGATCCGCAAGTACTATCCCGGACTGAAGGACGGCCAGCTGCAACCCGGTTACACGGGCATCCGCCCCAAGGTTTCAGGTCCGAATGAACCGGCTGCCGATTTTGTGGTTCATGGCCCGCTGCATCACGGCGTTGCGGGGTTGGTAAACCTGTACGGCATCGAATCGCCCGGATTGACGGCGTCGCTCGCCATCGCTGCGCACGTGAGAGAGTTGTTGCAAAGTTAAACTGGACGCGGTCAGATCCGGGGGGAGGGCTACATGGGAGCGATGGATCAGCTGGAACCCATCGAGCACGCGGGAACCGACGAGCTGCGTGCGCTGCAACTGTACCGGATGCAATGGAGCGTGCGCCATGCCTATGAGAAGGTGGCGCATTACCGTCGCGCGTTCGACGCCGCGGGCGTGCATCCGGGCGATCTGCAAAGCCTCTCGGACCTGGCCCGGTTTCCTTTCACGACCAAGGCCGATTTGCGCGACAACTATCCGTTTGGCATGTTCGCGTGCCCGATGAAAGACATCGTTCGTGTCCATGCGTCGAGCGGTACCACCGGCAAACCCACCGTGGTCGGATATACGCAGCAGGACATCGTCATGTGGGCGTCCGTCATGGCGCGTTCGTTGCGGGCGGCAGGCGTGCGTTCCAGTGACATCGTGCATATCGCATACGGCTACGGCCTGTTTACCGGCGGGCTCGGGGCCCACTATGGCGCCGAAACGCTTGGTGCAACGGTCGTTCCGTGCGGCGGCGGAATGACCGAGCGCCAGGTTAGGCTGATATGCGATTTCAAGCCCGATGTCATCATGAGCACACCTTCCTACCTGCTGGTCATCGCCGATGAATTCGAACGCCAGGGGCTGGATCCTGCGGCCTCGTCGCCGCGAGTGGGCATTTTCGGTGCGGAGCCCTGGTCGGAAAGCATGCGCGGCGAACTCGAAAGGCGTTTCGGCATCGCAGCGATGGATCTGTATGGCTTGTCCGAGGTCATCGGCCCTGGCGTCGCGGCGCAGTGCGAGGACACCCGCGATGGCCTGACCATCTGGGAAGACCATTTCTTTCCCGAAATTGTCGATCCGCAAACCGGTGCGCCGCTGCCCGATGGCGAATCCGGGGAGCTGGTGATCACGTCACTGACCAAGGTCGGCATGCCGGTGATTCGATATCGCACGCGTGACCTGACACGCCTCATGCCGGGCACGGCCCGGTCCATGCGGTGCATGCAGCGCATCACCGGCCGCAGCGACGATATGCTGATTATTCGTGGCGTGAATGTGTTCCCGTCGCAGATCGAGGAAATCGCGCTGAGGCAGGCGAGTCTTTCACCCCACTATATGCTGGAAGTGCGTCGCGAAAATCATCTGGACGAACTCGATGTCATGATCGAGCGCCGTCCGGATATCCCCGGGCCGCTGTCCGCAAGCGCCCGCAGCGGCACCGAGCGCGAAGTCGAACGGCTGATCAAGGGGCTGATCGGCGTCAGCACCGCTGTGCACGTGGTGGAACCGAACACTTTGCAGCGTTCGCAGGGCAAGGCTGTCCGGGTCATCGACAAGCGGCCGAAAAATTGAACGCGCAGGACAATGGCGTGGATTCGCCCGGATCGCCCGCCCGGGACGCGGCATGCCTGGCCCGGGCCGGCCTCGACAGCGAGCTGTGTACTGCCTGGCTCGAATCGCTGCCGCGCGACAGCGGGGACTTCTCCGGTGATAGCGCACGTTACGCGCGTTTCTGGGGGCTTGGCGCGGCGCTGTTGACCAGGCTTCCGGGCAAGGCCAAGCGCGCAGCCGCAGAGGCTGAGGCCGCGGATCGAATCCTGCACGTCGCGCGCGCGGCCCGCACCCGCTTTCTCGCAGCGCACGGCGCGGCCGTGTACGACCGCCTTACACGTAACCGCACTCGATTCGTTCGCGTCGAACAGCTGGTCTATGATGCGGCGACGTTGATTCCGGGGCTTACGCCGACCCGGGCCCAGGTCGATGCGGAATCGGCGCTGATGCAACGCGATAAGGAAGGTCATGAAGTCGATCAGGGGATCCTGATCTCCAGCGTGCTCGCCGACGCGCGCGCCGGCGTTCACCTGTGCCATGCCATGCTCCTGCCTCGCCCCGAAGCCATTTCGCGGCTTGCCGAATACCAGTCGACGGGACACATCGATCTGGGCGCGGCGGAGTTGTTTCGCAAGGGTAGTGCGTCGCATTTGATCCAGAAGAATCCGCGACATCTGAATGCAGAAGATAACAGCACCATCGATGCGGCGGAAATCGCGGTGGATCTGGCGCTGCTCGATCCGCTGACCCAGATCGGCGTGCTGCGCGGCGATTTTGTTCAGGGTGGCAAGTATGACGGCGTGCGCATGCTTGGCAGCGGCATCAACCTCACGCATTTGTACCATGGGAAAATCCCTTTCGTCTGGTACCTGCAGCGCGACCTGGGCATCGTGAACAAATTCTTTCGGGGGCTGGCCACCGAGGACGCGACGCCGGACGACATTACCGGAACGACCATCGAGAAACCCTGGCTGGCGGTGGTGGAGCAGTTCGCCATTGGCGGGCACTGTCAGTACTTGCTGACGATGGACTACGTGCTGGCGGCTCGCGGCGCTTTTCTGAGCTTGCCCGCACGCAAGGAAGGCATCATTCCGGGTGCAGCGAATATGCGCTTGCCGCGCTTTACGGGCGAACGCATTGCCCGGCAGGCGATCATGTACGAACGGCGCATCGAATGCGACAGTCCTGCAGGACGGTTGATCTGCGACGAGATCGTCGAGCCGACCGGGATGGATGCCGCCATCGAACGGGTCATCGCCAATTTCACCGGCTCCGGCTTGGTCAGCGCGGCGTCCAACCGACGCTGCTTCCGCGTCACCCAGGAGCCGCTGGATTTATTCCGCCGGTATTTCGCGGCCTACGCGCGCGAACAGGCGTACTGCCATTTCAGTCCAGCTCTGATCGCAAACCTGGAGATGCACTGGAACGCCAAGAGCCGCAAACTCTGAAATTTTACCCTCGTCCCTCGAAAACGTACCGCGCTGCGCAACGCCGCAGGCCCCGCCACGGGCCGGGTCGGGTAATATGCCGGCCGCCGCGATCCTTATTCGGGCCCGAGCCACAAGCTCCTGCTTTGCCCGCGCACAAAGTCGCTGCGTCACCTACCACCCTAATCAGGAGAATAAAGCATGACGAACGTGATTCTGCTCGCCGGTCCGCTTACCGTGATCATCGGCTGCCTCTACTGGGTAATGTCACTGGGCAAGGAACAAGCCGCGCTCAACGCCGACCTCTGGCCCAAGCTGAGCAAGTAAGCAGGCGCTTACATTCAAAGAAAAGCCCCGGTATGACCGGGGCTTTTTCATTGGGCCTGCCGCGCTCGTTAGGCTGCCCGGGCCTGCCTTATCGCCCGCCACACCTTCTCCGAAGTGGCAGGCATTTCGATCTGTTTGATCCCCAGAGGGCGCAGCGCATCGATCAGCGCATTCATGACCGTTGGCGTGCCGCCGACCGTCCCAAGTTCACCGACCCCCTTTGCGCCAAGCGGATTGATTCTGCATGGCGTCGTCTCGTCCGTGGAAGTATCGAAGCTTGGCAGATCATCGGCACGCGGCAGGCAGTAATCCTGCAGCGATCCGGTAATGAGCTGGCCGCTCTGCGGATCGTAATGGGTGTTCTCCAGCAAGGCCTGGCCGACGGCTTGCGCAATCCCGCCGTGCACCTGACCGGCAACGATGAGCGGATTGATGACCCGGCCCACGTCGTCGACGGTGGTGTATCGCACGATCTGCGTCACACCGGTTTCCGGATCGATCTCCACCTCGCAAACATGGCAGCTATTCGGCCATGAAGGGCCGTCGACTTTCTGCAACGTCGAAATTGCAATGCGTTTTTCCGGCTGCTTTGCCGCCAGATCGAACAACCCGATTGCGAGATCGGTGCCGGCAACCTTGAACCTGCCGTCGCGGTACTCGATATCCTGCCCGGACGCTTCCAGGGCATCGCCAGCGAGTTCGCGACCCTTCTCGATGGTTTGGCGGGACGCCGTGAGCATGGCTGAACCGCCGATGTACAGCGAGCGGCTGCCCATGCTGCCCACACCCTGCGCGATGTCGCTGTCGCCCTGAACAATGAAGATTTTGTCGGGATCGATGTCCAGCGTTTCCGAAAGGATTTGCACGTAGCTCGTCTCGATGCCCTGACCCATCGCCTGCATGGCGGTGTATACCAGCACGCGGCCGTCGGCTTCCACGTGCAGGTTGACGGTTTCCTCGTGTACGACACCGGTCCACTCGAGAAATGTCGACAGCGCGCGGCCACGCAGCTTGCCGCGCTTGCGCGATTCGTCGCGCCTCGCCGCATAACCTTTCCAGTCCGAGGCTTCGAGGATGCGATCGAGCATGTGCGGGAAATTGCCGCTGTCGAACTTCTCGCCCATGGGCGTTTTGTACGGCATCTGTGAAGGCTGGATGAAATTGCGGCGGCGCAACTCCGCGGGATCCATCTTCATCTCCGCGGCAGCCTGGTCCATCAAGCGCTCCAGCAGGTAGATCGCTTCGGGGCGCCCGGCACCGCGATAGGCGCCGACAACGTTGGTATTGGTCATGACCGCCGTGCCGCGCAGATGCAGGGCCGGCACATGGTAGACACCAGTGATGACTTTGGGCCCGACCGCGACCACGATAACCGCCCCGGGGCCGCTGGCATGCGCTCCGATATTGCCAATGATCTCTACGCGCAAACCGAGGATTTTTCCATCCGCATCGAAGGCCAGTTCAGCGTGATTGATCTGGTCGCGGCCGTGGTTGCCGCCCAGAAACTCCTCGCTGCGGCTGGCGCGCCAATGCACGGGGCGCTTCAGCTTTCGCGCGGCCCAGGCGCATACGACGTCCTCGGCGTACAACTGCGTTTTCATGCCGAAGCCCCCGCCGACATCGCCTACAACCACGCGCACGCTTTGCATCGGCACTTTCAAACAGGATTCCGCCAGCGTCTTCTGCAATCCGGCCGGATTCTGGCAACTGGTCCGAAGCGTAATGCGCCCCGTCCCGGCGTCGAACTCGGCAATACTGCCGCGCGGTTCCATGCTCACCGGCACCAGCCGCTGGTTGTACAAAGACAGCTTGGTCACGTGTTTGGCTTTGGCAAAAGCGGCGTCACAGTCGTCCTTCTTGCCGAACTCGGTCTGCGCGGCGATATTGCCCGGCGCGTCCGCCCACAGCACCGGCGCACCCTTTGCTGTTGCGGCCTCGATCGTGACCACCGCCGGCAGCTCCTTGTATTCGACCATCACCTGCTCGGCCGCATCTTCGGCGAGGACGCGGCTGGAAGCGAACACCGCTGCTACCGGTTCGCCGACATAGCGTGCCGTCTCGACTGCCAACGCATCATGCGGGGCACCGCACATCGCTTTGCCATCAGCGCGTTTCAGGCCCGCGCCATCCGGCAGCGGGCCGATCCCGTCCGCCTTGAGCTCCGCGCCGCTCAGCACGGCCACGACGCCGGGCATCGACCTTGCCGCTTCGGCATCGATCGATTCAATGCGCGCGTGCGCGTGTGGCGAGCGCACGAAAGCGACGAATACCTCGTGGGCCACCGCCACATCGTCCACATACTGACCCGTGCCGAACAACAGGCGCTGGTCTTCCCTGCGGGTCATTGCCTGCCCGATACCGAACTTAGCCATGGTGTAGTCCTGGTTCCGTTATGCTGTCGATAAAAGAAGGATCGTCCGATTCTACGCCACGATTGCGTTGGATGTTATGGATGGCCGGCTTGTTCAGGTTGCTCCGGCCGCTGTGGTTGTCTAGGATTGGCATTTCGCCGGATCGTCCGGCACTCAAGCGCCCAGAAGGAAAACCCCATGTCAGTCCGGCTCTCCATGAACGTGAACGGAAAACCTGTCAGTGCCGACGTGGAGCCGCGCACATTGCTGGTTGATTTCATTCGCGACACCTTGCGCCTCACCGGCACGCACATCGGCTGCGATACCGCGCAGTGCTGCGCGTGTACCATTCACATGAATGGCGCGGCCGTCAAATGCTGCAACATGCTCGCGGTGCAGGCACAGGGCGCGAACGTTCTGACGATCGAAGGCCTGGCCAATGCCGACGGCACCATGCACCCGATGCAAGCGGCATTCCGCGACCACCATGGCCTGCAATGCGGGTACTGCACACCTGGCATGGTCATGAGCGCAATCGACCTGCTCAATCGCCACCCGGATCCCAGCGAAGAGCAGATTCGAGCCGAGCTGGATGGCAATCTGTGCCGCTGTACCGGATACCACAACATCGTCAAGGCCGTCCAGGCGGCCGCTAAGGCCTAGTGCATCTTCACCCCACACGGAGGCACAGAGTTCACATGCATGCATTCAGGTATCACAAGGCCTCAAGCGTCGCCGATGCGACTGCGAAGTTCGCCGCTTCCGACGACGCCAGACTGCTTGCCGGCGGTCAGACATTGATTGCAGCGATGAAAATGCGCTTGTCCGCACCTGCCGACGTCATCGATCTGGGTGGCATCGGCGAATTGCGTGGCATCAAGGTCGACGGCGGCACGGTCACCATTGGCGCCATGACCACTCATGCCACGGTCGCCGCATCGAAGGATGTGGCCAAAGCCATTCCCGCGTTGGCGCTGCTGGCCGCCAGCATCGGCGACCCGATGGTGCGCAACATGGGCACCATCGGTGGGTCGGTTGCCAACAACGACCCCGCGGCTGACTATCCGGCGGCGCTAGTCGGGCTGGGCGCGACCGTGCTCACGAGCAAACGCAAGATTTCGGCCGACCAGTTTTTCACGGGGATATACGAAACCGCGCTCGCAGCTGGCGAGATCATTACAGCGATTTCATTTCCGGTACCGAAACGCGCGGGCTACATGAAGTTCAAGAATCCGGCCTCGCGCTACGCGCTCGTCGGCGTATTCGTGGCCGAAACCGGCAGCGGCATGCGCGTCGCTGTAACCGGTGCGGCACCTTGCGTATTTCGCATTCCCGAGATGGAAAAAGCACTCACCAGGGCTTTTTCCCCCGACGCGGTTGCAGCCATCAAGGTGCCGGACAACGACCTGAACTCCGACATCCATGCAAGTGCCGGGTATCGCGCCCACCTTATCGCGATCATGGCCAAACGCGCCGTGGCGCAGGCATCGTCCAATTGAATCCACCGTTCTGCCGAACAAGGGCGCTTCGTGGCGTCTTGCACTGAGCCATTGACGGCGTGATTTGATGAGCAACCACGGCGTTCCTGATTCGATCGACGAAACCCTCGAGTTGTTGGCGCGGGGGGAGTATGTCGCCGAACGCTCCCTGGCCACAGCAGTATTTCTTGCGCTGCGCATGGGCCGGCCGCTGTTCCTGGAGGGCGAAGCTGGTGTGGGCAAGACCGAGATCGCCAAGGTGCTCGCGCATGTGCTGGGGCGGCAACTCATACGCCTGCAATGCTACGAAGGGCTTGACATCGCATCGGCCGTTTACGAGTGGAATTACCAGCGGCAAATGATCGAGATCCGCCTGGCCGAGGCGGAAGGATCGGGTTCGCGCGCAAAGCTCGAAAACGACATTTTCAGTGAGCGCTTCCTGATTCGCCGGCCGTTATTGCAGGCGCTGGACGCCAAGGCGGGGCAGGCTCCCGTTCTGCTCATCGATGAACTGGACCGCACCGACGAGCCCTTCGAAGCTTACTTGCTGGAAGTTCTGGCTGATTTTCAGGTCACCATCCCGGAAATCGGCACCATCAAGGCGCAACAACCGCCCATTGTCGTCATCACGTCGAATCGGACACGCGAGATCCACGACGCAGTCAAACGCCGCTGCCTGTACCACTGGGTCGACTACCCGAGCGTCGCCGCCGAGCTCGAGATTGTCCGTCGCAAGGTTCCGGGCCTGGCTGAAAAACTCTCCGACGACATCGTCGCGTTCGTACAGAAGCTGCGCAAAGTGGACTTGTTCAAGCGCCCCGGTATCGCCGAAACCATCGACTGGGCCAAAGCGCTGGTGGAACTCGATCGCCGGTCGCTCGATGCCAGCGTCGTCAACGACACGCTCGGCGTGCTGCTCAAATACCAGGACGACATCGCCGCCGTGCGCGGCAGCGAAGCCGCTCGCATCCTCGACGAAATTTCCACCCATTAAACCCTACACCCGACACGGAGGCATGGAGAGCGCGGAGGACACGGAGTGAAGCTGGCTGAAAACGTCGTCCACTTCGCCCGCGCGCTGCGCAAAGCCGGCGTACCGGTGGGACCCGACCGGGTCATGGACGGACTGCGCGCGCTTGAGCTCTCGGGCGTTGAGCATCGCGACGATTTCTACTGGGCGCTGGCGTCGGTGTTTTTGTCGCGGCGCGAGCAGTTCGAGCTGTTCGACCAGGCCTTTCGCCTGTTCTGGCGCGAGCGTCACCTGCTCGATCTAACATCGCAAGGTGTTCCGATCGCTGCGCCCGAAATCTCGTCTGCCAGTCAGGCATCGAACCGGATCGCCGAAGCCTTCGGCTTGACGAAGAACGTGCCGATGCGTGCAGGGGGGCAGGAAGAGCCCGATGTCGTATTGAGTGCGTCCGATCTGGAGCGCTTGCAGCGGCGGGACTTCGAGACCATGACCGCGGAGGAACTCGAGCAGGCCAAGCGCCTGATTGCCGGATTGCGGTTGCCGATTGCGCAGATTTCAACGCGGCGTCTGCATCCCGATGCGCGTGGGCACCGGGTGGATCTGCGCGCAAGCCTGCGCGCAAGCCTGCGCGGCAACGCCGATATCATCCCGCTGCGCCGCCGCTCCAACCGGCTTCGCCATCCGCCGCTGGTGGTGCTATGCGATATTTCCGGCTCGATGAGCCGCTACTCGCGCATGTTCCTGCATTTCCTGCATGCCATCACCAGCGATCGCGACCGCGTGCACAGTTTCGTGTTCGGCACCCGGCTCACCAATATCACGCGCCAGTTACGCCATCGCGATGTGGATATCGCCCTCAGCGCCATCTCGGCAACGGTCGCCGACTGGTCGGGCGGCACGCGCATCGGCGTGACCCTGAAGGAATTCAATCAGCGCTGGTCACGTCGCGTTCTGGGCCAGAACGCTGTGGTCATGCTGATCAGCGATGGGCTCGATCGCGATGCCGGGCACGACCTGGGCGTACAGATGGAGCGCTTGCACAAATCCTGTCACCAGTTGATCTGGCTGAACCCGCTGCTGCGCTTTCAGGATTTCGAACCCCGCGCCGCAGGCGTGCGCATGATGCTGCCGCACGTGGATGCGTTCCTGCCCGCCCACAATATCGACAGCCTTACCGATCTGGCGCGCTCGTTGCGTTTCGTCAGCGATATTGCGTCGCGAGTCTCCGTCGTCCTGGCGCATACTGTCAATACGAGTTCATCAGGAGTCAGAGCAACATGGAAATGAGCGGCGAACAGCATATTCCCCTCTCCCAGCAGCGCGTGTGGGAAGCACTCAACGATCCAGCCATTCTCAAGTCCTGCATTCCGGGCTGCGAAAGCATAGAGCGGATCTCGGACGATGAATACAAGGTGGCGATGCTGGCCGCCGTCGGCCCGGTAAAAGCAAAGTTCAGCGGCAAGTTGTTGCTCGCCGATCTGAACCCGCCGCACTCTTATTCGATAGCATTCGAAGGTTCTGGCGGAGCAGCCGGATTTGGAAAAGGCAGCGCGCACGTGACACTTGCGCCTGAGGGCGCCGGGACGGTGCTCGCCTACAAGGCAACTGCCAGCGTAGGAGGAAAGCTTGCGCAGATAGGCTCTCGCCTGATTGATGGCGTCGCCAGGAAAATGGCTGATGATTTTTTTACCCGCTTCAATAAAACGGTCGCGCCCGCGGACACTGTCGAGCCGGCAGCGACTGTGCATGTCAATGCGCCACGCGAAGGCTCCGCGAGATCGGGCATGCCGATGTGGACCTGGGCTATCGGGGTGATTGTGGTCTTGCTGATCGCGCTGTATCTCCTCAGGTGAACGCGGGGCCGGCGCGCAACAGCGCCGATGTCGTCATCATCGGCGCTGGCGCCGCCGGCATGATGTGCGCCATCGCTGCCGGCAAACGAGGCCGCAGCGTGCTGCTCCTCGATCACGCGGACAAACTGGGAGAGAAGATCCGAATCTCCGGCGGTGGGCGCTGCAACTTCACCAATATCGGCACGAGCCCCGAACATTTCCTGTCGGGGAACCCTGACTTCTGCCGCTCGGCCCTGGCCCGTTACACGCCGCGCGATTTCATCGCGCTGGTGGAAAAGCACGGAATTGCCTGGCATGAAAAGAAACTCGGGCAGTTGTTCTGCGACGGCTCATCGCAGCAGATCATCGACATGCTCAGAGCGGAGTGTGACGCGGCAGGCGTGCAGTGGTGCATGCCGGCGAAAATCGCTTCGGTCGAAAAGAACCAGCGTTTCGTGACGACTGCCGATCGCGGTAATTTTGACAGCGCGTCGCTGGTCATCGCCAGCGGCGGACTGTCGATACCGCAGATTGGCGCCAGCCCTTTTGGTTATCGCGTCGCCGAGCAGTTCGGTCTGGGAGTTACGCAACTGCGGCCCGCACTGGTAGGCCTCACGTTTGCACCGCAAACCCTGGGGCAGTTCGCCGATCTGTCGGGCATTTCATTCGATGCGATAGTCAGTTGTGCGGGGGCCAGCTTCCGCGAAAACTTGCTGGTGACGCATCGCGGCCTGTCCGGGCCCGCCATATTGCAAATCTCTTCATACTGGCGGCCTGGCCTCGACTTGTCGATCGACCTGCTGCCGGACAGGGATGTCATGGCGTTACTGGGCCGCGGTCAAACCGCCGACAAGTTGCTGGCCAATGTGCTCGGCGAGCATCTGCCGCAGCGCTTTGCGCAGCGCTGGACTGAGGTCAATTACGACAACCAGCCGGTGAAGCGGTTCGGTCCGACGCGCTTGCGTGAAATCGCAGCACGCCTGCACGATTGGCGCGTCAAGCCCGATGGCACGGTGGGCTACAAGAAAGCCGAAGTCACCCTTGGGGGCGTGGATACCGGAGGGCTTTCGTCGAAAACCATGGAAGCCCGCGCGGTACCCGGGTTGTATTTCGTCGGCGAAGTCGTCGACGTCACCGGCCACCTCGGCGGCTACAACTTCCAGTGGGCCTGGGCCTCCGGCCACGCCGCCGGCCAGGCTGTCTGACGCCTGCACCTTCGATCCAGCGCAAAGGCGCAGAAAACGCAGAGGAAAAGCAACACGTAGAAAAAACTGGAGGAGAAAAGATTTCGACGCAGGCATGCATAATCATGAATCCTGCGTTCTCTTAGCCTCCGCATTGGGTTAAATCCGCAGAGTGTTAAAAATGGGTTTGGCCGCGGTGGGCGGGCTGAATTAAAATGACGGTCTTCCGTGCCCGGCTCGATCAGCCGTCCGGCTGTAATCAAATAATAAAGGGGGAGTGCCATGAACCAACTCGACATGAAGGGCCGCAGCGCCATAGTCACCGGTGGCGCATCCGGTATCGGGCTGGCGATTGCCACGCGCCTTGCAAAGTCCGGCGCCAATGTCGCGATCTGGGACTTGAATGAAAAAACCATGGCGGAGGCAGCCAAGTCACTTGGCGCGGTCAAGACGCACACGGCCAGGGTCGACATCAGCAAGATCGACCAGGTCGAAGCGGCTTTCAATTCGACGGTGGCCGCCTTCGGCAAGATCGATGCATTGGTCAATTCCGCCGGCATTGCCGGCAAGAACGCCACGGTTGCAGAGTATCCGGTGGATGAATGGATCCGCGTGCATGACATCAATCTCCACGGCACCTTCTACACCTGCCGCACCGTGGCACCCCACATGATCAAGAACAACTATGGGCGCATCGTCAACATAGCCTCGGTCGCCGGCAAGGAAGGCAATCCGAACGCTTCGGCCTACAGTTCTTCGAAGGCAGCCGTGATCGGCCTGACCAAGTCGCTCGGCAAGGAACTGGCGAAGAACAACATCACCGTCAATTGCGTGACGCCGGCGGCGGTGAAGACGCCGATCTTCGATCAGGTCGCGCAAAGCCATATCGATTACATGCTTTCCAAGATCCCGATGGGCCGGTTCGGCCTGGTCGATGAAATCGCCGCGACCGTCGTGTGGGCGTGCACCGAGGATTGCTCCTTCACGACCGGCGCGACATTCGACCTTTCCGGCGGACGGGCTACGTACTAGACGGCGTAAAGCAAACCTTGTGGCCACAGATACCCGACGTGCTGCGCCCGCAGGGTATCTGTGGCAAACGTTTTTCCTGAGAGACTTGAATGAAAATAAAAGCAGCAGTGATCCGGCAGATGGGTTTGCCGCAACCATACGCGGACAGCAAGCCCATGGCCATCGAGGAGGTTGAACTCGACAAACCGGGTCAGCGCGAAGTGCTGGTGCAGATCAAGGCGGCAAGCCTGTGTCATTCGGATCTGTCTACCGTCAATGGCGACCGGCCACGACAGATGCCCATGGTGCTGGGTCACGAGGCGTCCGGTGTGGTGCATGAAATCGGCAGCGGCATCAACGATCTCAAGGTGGGCGATCACGTCGCGCTGGTGTTCGCGCCGAGCTGCGGTCAATGCGGACCCTGCGTCGAGGGTCATCCGGGTCGCTGCGAGCCCGGGCAACAGGCCAACGGCGCAGGCAAGCTGCTCAATGGCGGCATGCGCCTGCATCAGCAAGGCAAGGACGTTTATCACCACGTCGGCGTCTCGGCGTTCGCTGAGTATTGCGTGGTCAATCGCGGCTCGGTGGTCAAGATCGATAGCACGCTACCGTTCGACGAGGCAGCGCTGTTCGGTTGCGCTGTTCTGACTGGCGTTGGAGCGGTCTTCAATACCGCGCAGGTATTCCCGGGATCCAAAGTCGCCGTGCTCGGCCTGGGTGGTGTCGGCCTGAATTCCCTGCTCGGCGCTATCGTCGCGGGCGCGCAGCAGATCGTGGCCATCGACTTGCACGACGACAAGCTGACCCTTGCGAGAGAACTAGGCGCCACGGACACGGTAAACGCCAAAGACCCGGATGCCATCCAGAAGGTCAAGGATCTTACTGGTGGCGGCGTGCATTTCGCACTGGAAATGGCGGGTTCCGTACAGGCGATGGAACTGGCCTATCGCATCACACGGCGCGGCGGCACCACGGTTTCCGCCGGGTTGCCGCATCCGGATCATCGCTGGCCGCTGCAGCACGTCAACATGGTGGCCGAGGAACGCACCATCAAGGGCAGCTACGTCGGATCCTGCGTGGCTTCGCGTGACATTCCCCGCTACATCGATCTTTATCGCCGCGGCATGCTGCCGGTGAACAAGCTCATGAGCGATCACATAAAGCTCGAAGACATCAATGTCGGCTTCGACCGCCTGGCCTCCGGCCACACCGTGCGCCAGATCATCATGATGTAGTCCCCTATAACTCACCTACACCCAACGCAGAGGCGCAGAGAAGCAGAGGAAGGGCAACGAGGGAATTCTTTGGCGCGCTGGTTTGGGGTAGCGATTCGTCTCGGCAAAACTGTCGCAGGCTTACGTCCACAAACGTTTCGCCCACCCGTTCATTTCAGTTTTTCTTTCTATGTCTCGGTGTGCTCTGTATTGGATTTTGACCATGGCTGAAAAAAAATACAAAGCCGAAGACCTGATCCGATACGCGACTGCGCTGCTCGACAAGACCGGGCTCGACCCCGAAAAATCCGAAGTCGTCGCGCAGGCTCTGGTCGAAGGCGACCTGCTCGGCCACGACACGCACGGCCTGCAATTACTCGCGCCGTATCTGAGCGATCTGAATACGGGCGGCATGACCAAATCGGGTTCGCCGCGCGTGATTGCGGATTTCCCGGCTGCGGCGACCTGGGACGGCATGCGCCTGCCCGGCGTGTGGTTAACGTCGACTGCGATCGACCTGGCGCTGGAACGCGCGAAGAATCTCGGCACCTGCACGGTGGTGATCCGGCGCAGCCACCATATAGCTTGTCTGGCCGCGTATCTCAAGCGCGTAACCGACCAGGGCATGATGGTTTTGCTTATATCTTCCGGACCGGAAACCGCCGGCGTGGTGCCTCACGGCGGCCGCGGCACCGGCACGCATACGCCTAATCCGATCGCCGCTGCCTGGCCAACACGGGGCGATCCGGTAATGATCGATGTGTCGATGTCGATCACGACGCATGGACTGACCGGCAGGCTGAACAAGGAAAACCGCAAGCTTCCGGGACAATGGGTGCTCGATGGCGAGGGTTTGCCGTCGGATGATCCCGCCGTGCTGTTCAATGAACCCAAGGGCGGCTTGCTGCCGATCGGCGGGTTGGACCACGGGCACAAGGGCTATGCGCTGGGGCTGCTGGTGGAAGCGCTGACCCAGGGCCTGTCGGGGCACGGCCGCGCGGACCCGGTCGAAGGCTGGGCCGCCAATGTTTATGTGCAAGTGTTCGATCCGGCCTTGTTCGGCGGCATCGACGACTTCACGCGCCAGACCGAACACATAGCCAACGCCTGCCGCACCACACCCCCGCGGCCTGGCTTCGATCGCGTGCGCCTTCCTGGGGAAACCGGCTTGCGCCGTCGCGAGTTGCAACTCAGGCAAGGCGTCGAGCTTTATCCCACCATCCTGCCTTCGCTGCAAACGTGGAGTGAAAAACTCGGCGTCGTCGCGCCCCCGGCCATTGTTTAATGCCGAACACTCTTCGCAGTGATTTTTCACAAGAGGGTAACGTGAAGAGCGTTTTCTTGAGACGTTCCCTCTGATGCGCACCCCCGCGGAACACCGCAAAGGCGTCGCCCTGATGGTCGGGGCCACCTTGTGCTGGGCAACCGCAGGCATCCTGGTGCGCAACATGGAGGTAACGGACGGCTGGAAAATCGCCTTCTGGCGATCATTCTTCATGTCGGTGTTCATGATCGTGGTGCTTGCGTCCCGCCATGGCGTGCGCCTGCCGCAGCGCATCCATGCGATGGGCTGGCCGGGCGTGGTCTCCGGTTTTCTGTTCGCCTGGATGATGATCAGCTTCATCCTCGCGCTTTCGCTCACCACGGTAGCGAACACGCTCGTGGTCGGCAGCATCTCGCCGTTCGTGGCCGCGCTGTGCGGTTATCTTTTTCTTGACGAGAAAGTCGCCACGCGCACCTGGATTGCGATGATCGCTGCGATCGGCGGCATCACCATGATGTTCTTCGATGCACTGAGCAGCGGCGGCTGGGCGGGCAATCTCATCGCGTTATGCATCCCGCTGGGGTTCGGTGCCAACGTCGTGATTCTGCGCAAACACCGCGCCGTCGTCGATATGGTGCCTTCCGTACTGCTCGCCGGCATCTTTTCCATGCTCATCGCGCTGCCGTTTGCGCTGCCGCTGTCCGTAAGTTGGGGCGATCTCGCATTGCTCGCGACCATGGGAAGTGTCCAGCTCGGGTCCGGCCTGCTCTTGCTGATGGTGGCCGTGCGCTATCTCGCTTCGGCCGAAATCGGCCTGCTGTCGATTCTGGAGATCATCTTCGGCACGGTTTCAGTGTGGCTGCTGATCGGCGAGCGGCCGAGCCAGGCGGCGCTGCTTGGGGGCACACTGGTCATTGCCGCCCTTATCATCAATGAGATCGCCGGGCTGAAGCAACCCGCTGCGACGCCGACCAAGATTTGAACCGGCGGCGAGCCGTCGCCGTCCTCATGCGGCCGCGTGGACGGCAAAGTTTACGAACGCTTTGTAAATAGGTCGGCGTATTGGTAGGTCGCACCGCGCGGAATCAGCCGATTCTCTCCATTGTTCCCCCGGCATGCTCCTTGCAGAACCTCGACTGCAGCATACATTTCATCAGGAGACAGGCAATGGATCGTACGAGCAAAGATATCGACAAGCAATCCAAACGCGACGCCAACCGTGACCCCATCACCGGCGCCCCCGGCGCACACCCGGTTGGTGTTGGTTTAGGCGCAGTAGCGGGCGGCGCCGCCGCTGGTGCAGCGACGGGCACAGTGGCAGGCCCCATCGGTACCGCCGTCGGTGCAGCGGTAGGCGCCGTGGTCGGAGGTCTGGCTGGAAAGAAGGCGGCAGAGGCCGTCGATCCCACCGTAGAAGATACCTACTGGCGCGAAAACTACACCCGCGAACCGTACTACGAAGCAGGTCGTTCTTACGACGAATACGCACCTGCGTACCGCACGGGCTACGAGGGCCGGGCAAGATTTCACCCGCGCACGTTCGAAGAAGTCGAGCGCGACCTGAAGGCGGACTATGAAAAACGACGCGGCGCAAACGCACCGAGTTGGGAGCAGAGCAAGCGCCCGGCGCGGGCTGCATGGGACCGCATCGACTCGCGTGGAGACGGCGGACAGAATCGCCAGTAACATCGTCACGCGCCGGACTCTGCCGAAATGAGAGGGTCCGGCGTGTTCCTGGGACACGCGAGCCATCAACTGCCGACCAGACCACCATCGACATTGTAGGACTGCCCGGTGATGTAATCGGCGTCCGCGCTGGCAAGGAACACAGCCATGCCCGTGAGATCCTCCGGCGTCTCGGGGCGTTTCATCGGGATGTTGCGTATACGCTCCTGCCATACCGAGCCAGGGGGCCGCTTCTCGCGCGCGCTCCATTCGCGATCGATCTGTTTCCACATGTCCGTGCCGACCGCTCCCGGGCATATGCTGTTGACTGTCACCTGCGGCGCGAACTCCTGCGCAGCGGTCTGGGTGATGTTGATGGCAGTTGCTTTGCTCGCGGCATAAGCGCCAAGCATGGCGCGGCCGCCGCGTCCGGCAATCGAAGCGATGTTGATGATCTTGCCAGCCGGTCTGCCTTCGCCAGGCGACGATTGACCCAGCATCTGCCGTGCGCCTGCCTGCAGCGCAAAGAACAGCCCGCGGGCATTCACTGACTGGATAAAGTCCCAGTCATCCGGCGTGGTGTCCAGCAGCGAGCGCACGCGAATGACGCCCGCATTGTTCACGAGCACATCGAGCCGACCGAAGCGCTTTACGACGCGCGCGATCATGGCTTCGCTCTGCGCTGGTTCGCGTACATCGACCATGAAAGAATCGGCCTCCCGGCCTAATTCACGAACTTGCGCCGCTATCGCCTGTGCACTGCGTTCGTCCAGATCGGTCACGGCGACGGCCGCGCCTTCCCTGGCATAACGCAGAGCGATTGCCGCGCCGATGCCACGCCCCGCACCGGTTACGAGGGCGATCAATCCTTCGAGTCTCTTCATATGGAAGCCTGCGCCGGTGGGTCGACGGTCGTGATTGTTGCAGAATACTGTGCGCGCGGTTTTAAGAGGAGCCGCCCGCCCTTGGGGCCTGGGTCGCCAAGCCGATGTACTCGGCGGAACTCGTGCCGCGGGAACAATGTGCAAGGGGCACTGGGCCCCTGGTTCGTTGTCAGGCAGATTGTCAGGTTTCGGGCGTAATGATCTGGATGTGGTCGCGACATACGTTCAGGAATGGGGCCGCCAGAACGCGGCGTTCCCCTGCTTCCCAGACCTCAGCGTCCGTGACGGCAATGAAATTCTTGGCTTCGGTCATATAATCCGTGACCCGCGCACCCGGCACCAGGTCGATGTAGCCCTTGATCCGATAGCTGCCGGTAAGAATGGTCACTTTGGTTCTGTTTTGCTCCGCCATGCGAACTCCTCCGTTCTGTCGATGCGGATAGCATAGATCAAACTGTGCGCAAGGCGCTCAGGAAAACGGGGCGCGCGCAGTCGCTGTACCATGCTCGCCTCGCGGATTTTTACGCCGAGGGCCGCAAGTCCGGAATGTTGCGAATGAGGGCGTCGCGCCGTTCGCGTCGGATAGCGACGGCGGAGCGAACCAGTGGAGAGAACAAATGGACCTGACAAAGCGCCTCGAAAGATGCTACGCCGCCGCAGTGCACGATGTGCTGCGCGGCATGGGCCACGCCCAATGCGTGCTGCCCCACACGATCAAGCCGCTGGACCCGACCAGAAAGCTCGCGGGCGAAATTTACACGGTCAGCGGGCACATCGACCAGACCTGCGCCGCGCACGACACGCTCGTGCAATGGACCGGATTGTTGTCGAAAGCGCCGCCCGGCAAGGTAATGGTATGCCAGCCAAATACCCACATGGTCGCCCTGATGGGCGAGCTCTCCGCAGAGACTTTGCACCACAAAGGCGTGTTGGGTTATGTCGTGGATGGCGGCTGCCGCGACACGGAATTCATCCTCAAGCTCGGGTTTCCGGTGTTCTGCAGTTTCACAACGCCTTCCGATATCGTCGGGCGCTGGGTGCCCGACCGTTTCGGACAGCCCGTCACGATTGGGGACGTCACGATCAGCACCGGCGACTGGCTGCTCGCCGATCGCGATGGCGTGGTCGTGATCCCAGGCGGCATAGCCGAGCAGGTCGTAAGCAAAACGGAAGAAGTCTTGCTCACCGAGAACAAGGTGCGAAGCGCCATCCTGGGCGGCATGGACCCACAGGAGGCCTATCTGAAGTTTGGTAAATTCTGATGAACCAGTTGGACTTCAAGAACCGCGTTGCGGTCGTCACGGGTGCCGCGCATGGCCTCGGGCTGGCAATTTCCGAACGGCTGCTCGATGGAGGGGCCTCGGTTTCCATGTGGGACATGGACCGGTCTGCGCTTGAGCTACAGGCAAGCCGGCTTAGTGCCGGGGGAGCAGTGCATACCGCGGTCGTGGACGTGATGGACGAGGCGCAGGTCGGCGCAGCGGCACAGGCCGCATTGACCGCACTGGGCCGCATCGACATCCTGGTCAACAATGCCGGCATCGCCGGGCCGTTGCGCCGGAGTTGGGAGTATTCGTTGGCGGAATGGCGCAAGGTTATGGCCGTCAATGTCGAAGGAGTTTATCTTTGCAGCCGAGCCATCATCCCGTACATGATGGCGCAGAAATACGGCCGTATCGTCAACCTCGCATCCATCGCCGGCAAGAACGGCAGCCCGTACTTCGCACCCTATTCAACCTCCAAGGCCGCGGTTATCGGCCTGACAAAATCCATGGGCAAGGACCTCGCCCAGGACGGCGTCATCGTCAACTGCATCGCACCCACCGCGGTCGGCACCGACATGGTCAGGGCTTTCCCGCAAAAACTGATTGACTCGATGATCGAGCAGACCCCGATGGGTCGCATGGCCAAGGGCGAAGAACTGGCGTCAATGGTCGCCTGGATGTGCTCCGAAGAATGCTCCTTCACGACGGGCAGCGTTTTCGACATTTCGGGAGGGAGGGCAACGTACTAGACGTCGCGACGCAACGCATACCGGAGCAAGAGAAAAGTCAACGCAGGGCCCCTGCGACGTTCTTCAGAACAGCCGGGCAAAAAGCCGTTTCCCCGGTTTTCTGCTAGTGTTTTCTGAATCTGTAGGCCTCCGCCTACAACCGATCTCTCCCGTGAGCATGGCCAATCCGCGCGTTGTCGATTGCGGAACCACGTGAGCCGAAAAGGGTCGGAACACCTGAGCTAGGGATCACCCAACTAAAGACAACAGGAGGGCTCCCCCATAGCCTCGATCTCCCAGACAAACGCATCGCCACCCACGGACGCGTGCGCCATCCGGATTACGCAGACCTGACGGAGCATGCGATGCAAACAAAGAACCCGAATCGGCTGATCCACCACGGCTCGAAATTCATGACTATTGGAGTCTCACGCTTATGCTGCAACTGAAACAAGAAGATCCCGCGATCGTCTTCACGAAGCCGGACATGGAAAGTATTAAACTTGTGCAGGAGAAACCGAAAAATGCACAAGCACGCAGGACTACCGATGCGCTGCGCTGGCGTAACAGGTTGAACATCGCCCAGTCATGGAACGGCCGGGAGGAACTGCTTGCAGGCCTCACGGCGCCGCAGGCCTGGATTTCGTCCAAGTATTTCTACGACTCCTTAGGCTCGCAGTTGTTCGAGGCCATCACGCAGTTGCCAGAGTACTATCCGACGCGAACGGAAGCCTCCATCCTGACGCGGCAAACCGGCGACATCGCGCGCGCAGTGGGAACCGGCCGCACGCTGATCGATCTCGGTGCGGGCAACTGCAAGAAAGCGGCCAGCCTGTTTGACGCGCTCAAGCCTGACCAATATGTCGCCGTTGACATCTCGGCGGACTATCTGGAGTCCTCCCTGGATCGACTGCGTCGCGAATTTCCCGGCATCCGGATGACGGGCCTCGGCCTCGACATGTCCGAGGGTCTCAGGTTACCCGCCTGCGTGCCGGATGCAGGGCGTCTGTTCTTCTATCCTGGCTCTTCCATAGGCAACCTGACGCCCGACGAAGCGGTGCAATTCCTGTCCGACCTTCGCTCTCAGTGCCAGCAGCAAGGCGGCTTGCTAATAGGCGTCGACCTCATCAAGGACAAATCGATCCTGGATTCCGCCTACGATGACGCACTCGGGGTGACCGCGGCATTCAATCTGAATGCGCTCAACAACGTGAACTCGGTACTCGGCTCTGATTTCGACGTGCGCGACTGGCGTCACTGTGCATTTTTCAATCCCACCATGTCGCGGGCGGAAATGCATGTCGAAACGCGGCTTGCCGTTGACGTGCACTGGCCCGGAGGCTCGCGCCATTTCGAAGCGGGTGAACGCATTCATACCGAGAACAGCTACAAGTACGGCATCGATCAGTTCGGCGAACTTTTGCGCGACGCCGGTTTTAGATCAGTCACGGCCTGGACCGATCAGCGCAACTGGTTCGCGGTGTTTTACGCAAGCGCGTAAGGAGGCATGCCATGAACGACTTGCATCGGCCGGGCGTCCTCGATTGGCAAGAAACTGGCGGCGAGGACGCCGTCAATGTGCCCTTGCGCCGCCGCTTTGCGCAGGTGCGCGCGCATAGCTTCAATCTGGCTCGGCCCTTGTCCGAAGAAGATTGCTGCGTGCAGTCCATGCCCGATGCGAGCCCGGTCAAATGGCATCTGGCGCACACCACGTGGTTCTTCGAGACTTTCGTGCTCGAGAAGTATGAACAGGATTTTCGCCCATTCATGCCGGAATTTCGCGTTCTATTCAATTCGTATTACAACGGGGTCGGCGAGAAGCATCCGCGCCCGCATCGCGGCATGCTGACGCGACCCGCACTGCACGAGGTTTTGCTTTATCGCAGGAAGGTCAACGAACGCATGGAGCGATCGTTCGAACGTTTCGGGGATGACCCGTCATTTTGCGCGTTGGTGGAACTTGGCCTGAACCACGAGCAGCAGCATCAGGAGTTGCTGTTGACCGATGTCAAACATTTGCTGTCGCTCAATCCTCTGCAACCCGCCTATCGGGAGCGACTGGAAGAGCCGTCGGACGCATCGTCCGCCATGCAGTGGCTGCCGTTTGATGGCGGGGTGGTCGAAATCGGCCACGCGGGCAAAGGCTTCAGCTTCGATAACGAAACCCCGCGACACCGGCAGTATCTGGACGGCTATCGTCTCGCATCGCGGTTGGTGAGCAACGCGGAGTATCTGCAATTCATGGTCAATGGCGGCTACCACGATGCGCGCTTGTGGCTTTCCGAGGGTTGGGACTGGTTGCAAGCGAACCACATTACGCACCCCCTCTACTGGCGCAGTGATGAGGCAGGCTGGAGCGAGTTCACGCTGGCCGGCCGCCTGCCCCTGGAGTTTGCACAGCCCGCAGTGCATTTGTCTTATTTCGAAGCGGATGCCTATGCGCGGTGGGTCGGTGCGCGTTTGCCCAGCGAAGCCGAGTGGGAGCACGCGGCGCAACATTCCGCCGTTGCAGACGATGCGCCGCGCGCCGTCACGCTGCATCCGAGCGCAGCGCGCGGCTCCGGCCTGCAACAGATGTTTGGCGACGCCTGGCAATGGACGCGCACGAGTTACGCGCCGTATCCCGGTTTTCGATGGCCGCAAGGTTCGGTGGGCGAGTACAACGGCAAATTCATGGTTAACCAGTATGTCCTGCGCGGCAGTTCCTGCTTTACCGCAGGCGGGCACAGCCGCAACACATACCGTAATTTTTTCCCCACTTCGGCGCGCTGGCAGATTTCCGGCATCCGCCTCGCGCGGGACGGCCTTAGCGGCTAGCTTTCGTCAACCAGGCCCGGCGCCTGGTTCATAACCCCCACCTGCGCAGCCTGGCATCGCACTCATTTGCCGCGGAAGCGTGGTGCGCGCTTTTCCTTGAAACTGCGCAGGCCATCCTGAAAATCCTCCGATGCAAGCAGGCGCGTCTGCGTCATGCCAAACCGCGACGCGGCCGCAGCCGGTCCATCGCGCAGCGCAAGACGCGCGTTCACGATCGTGGCGCTCACGGCCAGTGGCGCTTGCGCCGCGATGTGTCCCGCGAGCGCAAGTGCGCGCTCCTTCTGCTCGCCGGGTGCTACGATCTCCTGGATGAATCCCAGGCGCAGGGCTGTCTGCGCGTCGAACTCATCGCCTGTCAGCAGGTAGCGCATGGCGCTGCCCCAGCCTGCACGCTCGACCATACGGATCGTGGCACCCCCGGTAGGCATCAGCCCGCGCCTGACTTCGAGCTGCGCAAAGCGGGTATCCGCGGCGGCGATGACGAAGTCCGCGGCCAACATCATCTCGATGCCGAGTGTGAAGCAGATGCCATGTACGGCGTATATGACGGGTTTGGTGCGAAACGGTGCACGCGATTCGAACGGGTCTATTTCGCCTTCCTCGACCAGCAATGTATTGCCGCCGAGATAGGGAGCGACTTTCGGCAAATCAAGGCCTGCGGTAAAGTTCGCGCCTTCAGCAAAAACCACCGCGCAGCGCGCCTCGGGCTCATGTTCGTAGGCGGTATAAGCGCGCGCCATCGCCCGCATCATGGCCGGCGTGAAGCCGTTGAGTTTTGCGGGGCGGTCGATGCCGATCAGGAACATACCGTCGCGAAGTTCGGTGCTGATGCGCCCGTCCGCCGGATCTGCGGCAGGGCTCGTCATCGCACCCGCTCCCCGGGCTTCTTGCGATCCGTCAGGATCGGGAAACCGTCGTCGTCGAAGCGGGCGACATCGCCGGTGCGGATGAAGCGCCGGTCGGCTGCATCATGCCACTCGGCTTCGGCAGTGCGCTCCGGTTGCTTATGATACCCAGTCATGATGCCCTCCGAGTGGCCGGCGACTTCGCCGGTGGAATCGGGCGGGAGCTCACGCCCCTGCCCCTGATCGTCGATCAGGCGAGTCATGGCCCGGCGCAGGCCGCCCGACCGTATGCAGTTTATCCGGGTGCAGACGCGCTTCCAGCACGCAAGTGCCACCACCCTCGTCAAGCCATAGTTCTCGATCAGGCGCCCGGGCCAGCGTTGCAGGCTGTCAGCGCTCACCCCAGCAAACCATCCGAGGACGGTATCGCAGTTCATGGCCTCATATTCCCCCGGTAGAACAAATTCTCGGCTGCGAGCCTAAATCGCCGACAGTCCGCCGTCGGCCATGTAAACCCCGCCGGTGCAGATGCTCGCCTCGTCCGACACCAGAAACAGCATCAGGCGGGCGATTTCCTCCGCCGTACCGTAGCGTTTGAGCGGCAGTCCGGCAATTACGGCCTCGCGCGTCTTCTCCGGCGCACCAGGAGAACGGCCTTCCTCGATGTTGCGCATCATGCGCGTGTCGGTCGGGCCGGGCAGCACGCAGTTGACGCGAATGTTGAACGGCGCACACTCGACCGCAGCCACCCGCATCAACCCGATTTCGGCATGCTTGCTGGCGATATATGCGGAATTGCCCTGCCCGCGTGCCTTGATGCCGCCGATCGAGGAGGTAATCACAATGCTCCCGCCGCCACGTTTCTTGAGCGCCGGAATGGCGTACTTGAGGCCCAGGAATACGCTGCGCACGTTGATAGCCATCACGCGGTCGAACATCTCGAGCGGATAATCCTCGATTGATGCCGCCGCACCTTCCACGCCCGCGTTGGCGATGAAAGTGTCGATGCTGCCGAACCTCCCCTCGGCGGCGCGGATGAGTCGTTCGTTATCTTCGGGCCTGGACACATCCGCCACCACGTAGGCCGCGTCACGTTTGCCCACGGCATCGACCGCGGACGCCAGCGCCGCTTCATTACGCCCCACAAGCATCAGTTTCGCGCCTTCCTGCGCGAACAACTGGGCCGCAGCCAGACCGATGCCGCTGCTGGCGCCCGTGAGGACGATGGTTTTATTGGCGAGTCTCATTAATCCTCCCCGTAACTTTCAAGTGTTGCACGAGCGGGGCAACACACGCTGCCCCGGTAGTTTCGTCCCTACGGCAGTTTAGGCGACTTTAGGTACGCAGCATCCCATGATGTTCACGGTGGGCAGCCGTGCCGGCAATTCAGTGTACCGGTTGTCCTGGCAATGAAAATCGCCGGGTCGGAAATCCGGCAGAATGCCGGCTGGCCACGCCACAATCCCGATCAACACACTGGCGGCCGGGGAGGAAGCATGAAAGTCAAAACCATCGAGACGCTGTCCTGCGATGCGGGGTGGCGCAATTACCATTTCGTCAAACTCACGGCCGACAACGGCATCGTCGGCTGGAGCGAGTTCGACGAGGGGTTCGGCGCGCCAGGGGTCGGCACCGTCATAGAGCGATTATCCACCCGCGTGATCGGTCAGGAAGTCGGCGCACATGAGCGTATCTATGCCGAGCTCTACAGCGCCACTCGACCGGCGTCAGGCGGAATCGTCGCGCTCGCAATGGGTGCCATCGAGAACGCATTGCTCGATGCCAAGGCGCGCGGCCTGGGCGTGCCGGTTTACGACCTACTGGGCGGAAAGATCCGCGACCGCATCCGGGTTTACTGGTCGCACTGCGCGACCTGGCGCATCAATCATCCCACCCACTACAAACCGGCGATCACCGATCTGGATGGCGTAAAAGCCATCGGACGCGAAGTACGCGAGAAGGGGTTTAGCGCGCTGAAGACCAACATTTTTACCTACGACAGGAACGCGCGCGGCGCGCGCGGTTGGCGACCGGGCTTCGGTGTTCCTTTCGAACCCGGCCTGAACGTCGAGCGCGATGTTGTGCGCAATCTGGTCATGCACCTTGAAGCATTGCGCGAAGGCGCTGGACCGGATGTCGACATCCTGCTCGACCTGAATTTCAACGCCAAGGCTGAAGGCTTCATCAAGATACTTCGAGCCATTGCGCACCTGGACCTGTTCTGGGTCGAGATCGATTGTTTCGTGCCCGAAGCCCTGGGCGATATCCGGCGTCACAGTCACCATCCGGTGAGTTCGTGCGAGACCTTGCTGGGGTTGCGGGAATTCATGCCGTATTTCCGCGAACAAGCCATGGATGTCGCCATCATAGACACACCCTGGAATGGCGTGTGGCAGTCCATGAAAATCGCCGCTGCCGCCGAAGCGCATGAAGTCAACGTCGCGCCGCATAATTTTTACGGACACCTTTGCACGATGATGAACGCGCACTTCTCGGCTGCCGTGCCGAATCTGCGCATCATGGAAACCGACATCGACCGTATCGCCTGGGATCATGAGTTGTTCGACCACGAGCCGGAGTTCGTCGATGGGCATCTGGTGATGCCCGATCGGCCGGGCTGGGGGATCGAACCCAACGAGGAAGCCATTCGCGCACATCCGCCGAAAGGGCCGCAGGGGTTGCTCAACTACGGGCGCAACAAGTAACTTATCACCGCATAGAAAACCAGGAGTGCACATGTCAAAGGGATACTGGGTAGCGCGCGTGGACGTCAACGACCCCGAGGCGTACAAGGCCTACGTCGCGGCCAACGGCAAGGCATTCTCCAAGTACGGCGCGCGCTTTCTGGTGCGCGGCGGTCGCTTCGAGAGCAAGGAAGGCACCTCGCGTGCACGCAACGTGGTCATCGAATTCAAGGACTATGAGACCGCGCTGGCCTGCTATAACTCCCCTGAATACGCGGAGGCCATGAAGCATCGTGCCAAAGCGTCGGTCGGCGATTTGATCGTAATCGAAGGCTACGACCCACCCCAGGAAGCAGCGCGCTGAAAGCGAGTGGCCGGCGACCGCCGGCGCGTCAGGCGGGCATCAGTCGCAGGTGAGTGATCTCGGACGGGGCGCCGAAACGCTTGGGCGGACCCCAATAACCCGTGCCGCGGCTGACATACAGGGACAGTTCGCCCAGACGGTACAGGCCATTGCTGTAGGGCTCGAACAGTTTCACGACAAGACTCCAGGGGAAAAACTGGCCTCCGTGAGTATGGCCGGAGAGCTGCAGGTGATATCCCGCCTGCGCGGCAACGACGGCAGAACGCGGTTGATGCGCGAGCAGCACCTTGACCGCCTGTGGCGGCGCACCTGCGATTGCCGCGACCGGATCGCTGCGGTGCGAGGCATCGAAATGATGCGCCGAGAGGTCCGTCACGCCGGCAATCACGAGCGCTGCGCCCCGATGGTCGAGCACGACGTGTTCGTTGAGCAGCACGGACAGACCCAGCCGGCGCAGCTCCACCACCCAGCCATGTACGCCCGAGTAATATTCGTGGTTGCCCGTGACGAAGAAAACTCCGTGACGGGCGGCCAGGCGTCCGAGCGGTTCGGTGTGGGCCGACAGGCGCGCGACACTGCCGTCCACGAGATCTCCCGTAATGGCGATCACGTCGGCATCAAGCGCGTTCACCGCATCGACGATGCGGCTTACGTAGTCGCGTTTGATCGTGGCGCCGACATGGATGTCGGTGAGCTGCACAATGCGAAATCCCTGCAAAGCCGCAGGTAACCCGTGGATGAGCACGTCGATCGCACGGATGGCCGCACGGCGGCGCGCATTGATGAAACCGATCAACGTGACGAGCACGGCGGACAGTGGGACCGCAGGGGCGCTCCAGGCGTGCAGGCTTTCAACCGCGGAAGCGTTGATCAGGAAGCCGCTCGCCGCGGATGCCGCGAGAAGCATGACGTCGCGCCCTAGCGTCAGGATCAGCAACGACGAAAAAAAACCCATCGCGATGAAGCCCACGGCGGCCAGATGATCGGCCCAGGGGTTATGTTTGTGCCGGCGCGCGTATTCGGCGCACGGCAACGCGGCCGCCGACAAGGCGAGCAGCGCGCCCATGACAAACATGCTGGCTGCACCCCCCGGCAAATCGGGAATGAGGCGCCAGGCGATGTAGCCGTGAAGCAGAGCAATCAGGACAAACAGTCGAAGCATATCGGGAGGCTATGCCGGAATCAGGCTCACACCAGCCCTGCAGATGGGGATGGCCGCGGCTGTTTGCAAGCAGCGAAGTGTCCGCTCTCCTATCCTGCCTGCACTGCGTGGGGCGCCAGCCGGCGCGCGCTACGCAACAAGCGGTCGGCATTCACCACGCACAGGTCGAGTGCGCAGTACAACCCGCCTACACACAAGGGCGGATTCGCGCTGAGCAGCGGCAGTCCCGGCACCTGCGCTACCCATACCCAATTGCCGATCCAGGTGCCGTATAACTCCATCAGCAAGGACAGGCTGAACATGCTCGCATAAAGCCGCCGGTTCCTGCCGAACCCCATGAACAGCAGGAACATGAGGGCCAGTACCGCACTGAATGTGTCGGTATTCGCGATCATCGCCATTGCCGCATAGGCGGCAGCAAACAGCGCCGTCAGAACGACTGCAAACTGCGGCAGCCGCGGCGCGATGGTCAAGCCCAATGCGAACAACAACACATGACCCGGCGGGACGAACAACGGAATGTTCTGCAGCCGGTAGGTGTAGAGACCCCAGCCCAGCGAGAGCGCGCATTCACCTATGGTCGAGATCACCAGGCACAGCAGCATCGGCAGGCGCAGTTGCTGGTTGATGCGCGCGAGCAGCACCAGAAACAAAGCCCAGGTCCAGACGCTGACCGCGATCTGGCCGGCCAGGCCCCCGAAGCCATCCACCGGCAGTCCAATGAGGAAGGTCGCCGTCATGGTCGCCAGCATCAATGGCGAAAGCCGTGGCGGCGGACCCGGCCACCGAGGCGCGTCAGTGCGCAATGTGCTTTTTCCCGCGCGGCGTAACCAATCGAATCCTTGCATGCCGTACAAGTTTATTTGTCCAGCGCGACCACGGCTTCTATTTCCACCAGCAGTTCAGGTTCGACCAGTTGACCCACGCCGATCATCGTCGCTGCCGGCGGATTCTTGTGCGAGATGTAGCGGCCTCGCACCTCCATGACCGCCTTGCGCCGCTCCGGATTCAAATCGACGATATAGATCGTGAACTTGATGACGTCCTCGAACGTCGCACCGATCCCGCCAAGCGCGAGTTTCAGGTTCTCGAATACCTGGACCGCCTGCGCCTGTACATTGCCGGCGCCGATTATCTTGCCTTGTGCGTCGGTTGCGACCTGCCCGCTTATAAAAGCAATACTGCCCCCCGTTGCAACGGTCACCTGCGAGTACATGCCGAGCGGCTTCATGCCGGAAGGATTGACGAATTTCTTGGCCATGAGTGATCCCCTGTCGTGAATAGCGTGACGGCGTGACGGTCGTGACGGCGAAAATACGGCTGCGTGCCCTTCCCTCAGCGCTCAATCGGTATTATCGCGCGAAAGCGAAGTTACGACCGTCACGCTCGTCACGACAGTCACGGCCCTCGGCGCGACGTCGACGGCTCACGCTGCCTGGGTTTTCTGCACCAGTGCCGCCACGTACTCGCCGAGCTTCTGCCCGTCCTGGTGAAAACGGCGAATGCCTTCGGCCAGCTTTTCCGTGGCCATAGCGTCCTCGTTGTGCAACCAGCGAAAAGTCTTTTCATCGAGCGCAAGCTTGTCCTCACGGCTCGTTCTGGCGTCCTGCTCGGAGAGGCGCCGCTTGACTTCGCCCGCGGTGCTTTGCATCTTGTCGAGCAGGTCGGGGGCTACGGTGAGCAAGTCGCACCCGGCTAGGCCGATAATCTGCTCGACTTTACGGAAGCTCGCGCCCATGACTTGAGTCGGATAACCGAATTTCTTGTAGTAATTGTAGATGCGCGTAACCGACTGCACGCCCGGATCGTCCTCTGACGCGATGTCATCGACCTTGCGCTCTTTCTTGTACCAGTCATAGATGCGGCCGACGAAAGGCGAGATCAATGTCACCCCCGCGTCCGCACACGCCACCGCCTGCGCAAAGCTGAACAACAACGTGAGATTGCAGTGAATGCCTTCTCGCTCCAGCCGCTCGGCGGCGCGAATGCCTTCCCACGTACTGGCCAGCTTGATCAGCACGCGATCACGCGTGATACCGGCCTGTTCGTAGAGCCCGATCAGTTGATGGGCTTTGGCGAGGCTGCCCTCGCGATCGAACGAGAGATTCGCGTCGACCTCGGTGGAGACACGTCCTTTGATGTGCTTCAGGATTTCGCAACCGAAATTCACCGCGAGCTTGTCCATCGCGGCTTCCACGCCCGCCGCACCCACGCTGCTGGCACGGCGGCCGAAGTCGAGGGCATCGTCCACAAGAGTGCGATATTTCGCGTTTTGTGCAGACTGGTAGAGCAAGGACGGATTGGTCGTCGCATCCTGCGGCCGAAGCCGGGCAATGGATTCGATGTCGCCGGTATCGGCGACGATGACGGAGTATTTCTTCAGGGATTCGAGCAAACTCATGATGCGCTCCTGTGAAGGGCTGCCGCACGTTGGGCGCGACTCTGCACTAAGTTAACACGGTCCGCCAGTTTGTCGCCGATTGGCGTCATCCGGGCGCGAGGCAAGCGGAAAATTTCACCGAACAGGCGCATCGTGCCGGCATCCCATTGGCATCGGCCTCTATAATGGCATCGAGGTAGTAATTTTACGAATCGAAGTGCGGAGTTACATTCAATGCTGCAAAAACTCTTTAGCGCGATCGAACAATTCCTGGGCCCTTCGCTCGATACGGTTGCCAACGTCTTTTACTGGCTGGGCGTGGTCCTGCTTGTTCACCGCGTCGTGACCCCGCTGTGGCGCCTGCGCATGGAACTGGTGTCGGCGCGTCTCAAGCTGCATGAAAGTATCATCATGGAGTGCCCGTACTGCCATCACGAAACCGTCGTGCACGATGCCCAGTGCGCGTTCTGCCGAAAAAGCCTGCAACTGCCGCTGAGCATGCGCGCATACCATTTCCTGCGCTTGCGGCGCCAACCGATGTGGTGGCGCTGGACGCGCTGGACATGGGACAGCCTTGGTCTCGGGGTGTTCCTGGTGATAACCGTCGCCGGTGCGCTATCGCTGCGCGTCTGGGCTCCGGAAGCCCCCCTGCACAAGCTGTTTCTCGGTCTTGCTCTGCTGAGCTGGGTATTGATCGGCTGGCTGGTCGGGCGCGTGCTGCATTTGGGAGCGGGAGGTCCGATCGCCCGCGTTCGCGACGCCGTGTTCGCCTGCGCGGCGACGGCCGTGCTGACGGTTTCCATGTTATTCGCAGCCGAATCAAAACCCATCGAGGATTCGGTGCTGTGGCGTATTCCGGTCGGCGAAGGCGCCATCGCGCGGATTGGCAGTAAGCCTCTGGCGTTGCCTCAAGGCCTGATCGGCTTCGAGTATCTGCAGGTGGATCATGAGGGGCTCGGCTACCACCGGGTGATTCCCCTCGCCTTCCTCGGCTCCGAGCGCCTGGAGGTGTCCCATGCCGGGATCGAGAAATGGTTCCTGCACGATTTGTGGAAACATGGCCAGGGCTACTCGGAGCGCGGGCTGTCCGTGCGCAACCGCGTCGAGCAGTTCATCGTTGTGCCGAATCAGACCTACGAAGTGATATTGCGCGACCGCCAGGTTTTTTTCCGCCCGGCAGCGCAATAGTCTATCCGGGCAGACCTGGCGCCTCGGATGGCAGGCAGTAATTCATTCGATGGACTGCGAGGAGCATAGCGTGATCGAATCAGGCGGCCGTTCCAGTCCCGCGATGTCCCCTGCGCCACCGCCTGATTCCGGCGATGCCGCTCCTGCGCCGCCGTCCTTTGCCGAGGCACTGAGTTTCTGGCTCAAGCTGGGTTTCATCAGTTTTGGAGGCCCCGCCGGACAGATCGCGATCATGCATCAGGAATTGGTGGAACGGCGACGCTGGATTTCCGAACGCCGTTTCCTGCATGCGTTGAATTACTGCATGGTACTGCCCGGCCCCGAAGCCCAACAACTTGCGACGTATATCGGCTGGCTGCTGCACCGTACGTGGGGCGGAATCGTTGCCGGGGGGCTATTCGTGCTGCCCTCGCTTTTGATCCTGATCGGTCTCACCTGGATCTATCTGACCATGGGCAACCTGCCGCTGGTGGCGGGTATCCTGTACGGCATCAAGCCCGCGGTGACAGCCATCGTCCTGTTCGCCGCGTATCGGATCGGTTCGCGCGCGCTAAAGAACAAGCTGCTATGGGGCGTTGCCGTCGTGGCGTTTGTCGCGATATTCGTCTTTCGCCTGCCGTTCCCCCTGATTGTGCTGGGCGCGGGATTTGCCGGCGCGGTGAGCGCGCGGCTGCGGCCAGAAATGTTCGCGCCAGCCGGCACGCATGGGGCAAGCGCAGAATTCGGGCCGGCGATCATCGACGATCACACGCCCATTCCGCTGCATGCCCGCTATACGTGGTCGCGGCTGCTGCGCGTGCTGTTGACCGGCTTCGGCCTTTGGGTCCTTGTCATCTCCATGCTGGTCGCCCACTTCGGCCGGGACAGCGTGCTCGCGCAGATGGGCTGGTTTTTTACCAAAGCTGCGTTGCTGACGTTCGGTGGCGCGTACGCCGTACTGCCGTATGTCTTTCAGGGCGCAGTTGAAAATCATGGCTGGTTGACGGCCCCGCAAATGATCGACGGCCTGGCGCTTGGCGAGACAACTCCCGGTCCCCTCATCATGGTGGTGGCTTTCGTCGGCTTCGTAGGTGGCTGGAGCGCCGAACTTTTCGGTCCGAACCATCTTCTTGCGGCGGGCGCCATGGCAGCAGCGGTGGTGACGTGGTTTACGTTCCTGCCGTCTTTCATCTTTATCTTTGCCGGCGCCCCCCTCATCGAAACCACTCATCGCCAGCCGGGCATCACGGCGCCGCTGGTTGCCATTACCGCCGCGGTGGTCGGGGTCATCGTAAACCTGGCGATGTTCTTTGCGTATCACGTCCTGTGGCCCGCGGGTCTGGACGGCCCGTTCGAATGGCCACTGCTCGTGATTGGCATTGGCGCGGCCATTGCGCTATTTCGCCTTGGCGCCGGCGTCATCACCACGATCCTCGCATGTGGAGCGGCCGGACTCGCTTATCAGAGTGTCGTGCAACCGCTGTTGAGCTAATCCTGTCGCGCTTTGCGTTCGCGATTCGAATGCAATGATGATCCGGGCAGGCGCGGCGAACATCGACGCACAAACGCCATCGCGGGCACGATCCAGCCAAAGCCAGGCAATAGAACTGCGCGACTGCGACAATCGCCGACAAGATTTTGCTTTTTCCCGATGACCACCCTTGCGCCGCTCGCCGTGGTCGGTGCGTTGTTGCGCGAGCTCAGCCGGGCAGGTAAGCGGCGAATTCTTTCTCCACTTTTTTCGCATCGGCCAACAGTCCAGCCGCCACACCTTGTGCCATGTCGCCTACATCGACATCTTCGGTTCCGGACTCCACGGCCTTGAGCGCGATGGATGCGACGTCGTTGGGATCGAGCTTGGGCATATCGAAACCCCGGGCCATGTCGGTATCGACCGCGCCCGGAAAAATCCCCACAACGAGCGTGCCCTGCTTCGCCAGTTCGGCCCGCACGGCTTGCGTCAGGCTCCATGCTGCCGCCTTGGAAGCGCTGTACGTGCCCAAGGCGGGAATATTGACTCGGGCAACGACGGAAAGCATGTTGACGATGGCGCCGCCGCCGTTGGCTTTGAGGATGGGGCCGAAGGCGCGCGACAGATGCAATACGCCAAAGTAATTCACCGTCATTTCGCGATGAGCCGCGTCGAGCGAATCGGCCGCCAGCGCACCGCTGGACCCGTTGGCACCCGCGTTATTGATCAGCAGTGCGACATCCTTGCATTTGTTCGCCGCGGCCTTGACATCGGCTTCGCTGGTGACATCGAGCCGGAGGGCCTCGACCTTGCCGCCGTGGGCAGCGACCAGGTCCGCGACGCCCGTGATGTCGCGCGCAGCCGCGTAGACTTTCTTTGCGCCCATGGCCAACAGGGCCTTGACGTAAGCGCGTCCGATGCCGCGATTCGAGCCGGTCACGAGCGCGACGCATCCTGCAATGTTCATATCGGGTCTCCTGTATAGGGTTGTAATGCTATTTTTGCGGGCCGGTCGATCCAGCCGGGATCGACCTCGGGCAGCGGGATGGCATCAAGCAAGGCGCGAGTGTATGCCTGCTCGGGATCGGCGAAAAGCTCCGCGCACGGTCCCGATTCGATAATGTGCCCCGCGCGCATGACCAGCACGCGATCGCACAGAGTCCGGACCACTGAAAGGTCGTGGCTCACGAAAATCAGCGAGCAGGTAGCCTTGATCTCACACAGCAGCGAGAGAATCTGCGCTTGGGTGGACACATCCAGCCCCGCAACGATTTCGTCCGCCACGATCACATCGGGCTGCAACGCGAGTGCCCGCGCAATACCCACGCGCTGGCGCTGGCCGCCGGAGAGTTCGTGGGCGAAGCGATCGGCGAACGCCGGCGCCAGCCCGACCCGCTCGAGCAGCGCTCCCGCCTCGAGCAGCCCTGCGCGACGATCGCGCACCCGGCCGTAGGCGACCAATGGTTGCTGGAGAATGGTGCCGATACGGTGACGCGGATTCAGCGCGGACAACGAGTCCTGGAATACGCATTGAAACTGCGCGCGCAACGGTCGCAATGCGCGCTCCGGCAGATGCGCTATGTCATGGCCCTTGAAGCGCAGGCTGCCCGCAGTCGGCTCGTACAGTCTCATCAGCGTGCGCGCGAGCGAAGTTTTCCCCGATCCGGACTCGCCAACAATGCCGACTGACTCGCCGGCATGCAGTAAGAGATCGATGTCGCGGAAAATGCTACGCCATGGTGCGCGCCCGAACAGGGTCGAAGCGGATCGATCGCGCAATTGCAAGGTCAGTCCGTGCGCTTCAAGCAGCGACATCAGCAGTTCTCCGCTCGCCGCGAAGGCGCGCGCGAATCACCATTCGGAGGTGCCCCTACGCCAAAGCATACGGCGTGATACGGGGTTTCCAGGCCTCGAGCCTTGACTTTACCGGCCATCGCCGCAGTCGGCGGCATCGAGCCGGCGCGCCTCGTCTGCCAGATGTTGCCGCAATGCTTCGGAAATGGGCTGGAGCCCCTCTCCGGGACGGTCCACCCGGGGGACCGCCGAAAACAGCGCCTTCGTGTAGTCATGGGATGGGTTGGCGAACAATTGCTCCGTGCCGTTGGATTCGAGCACCCTGCCGCCGTGCATGACGGCAACCCGGTCGCACAGTTTCGCGGCCACGCCCAGATCATGGGTGATGAACAACAGCGCTGTCGCAGAATCGCGCTGCAGCCGCTTGATCAATTGCAGGATCTGTTTTTGAACCGTGACGTCCAGGGCCGTGGTCGGCTCGTCGGCGATGACCAGCTTGGGCTCGCGGGAGAACGCGATCGCGATCAGCACGCGCTGACGCATCCCTCCCGAGAGCTCATGGGGATATAGGCGCAATACCCTTTCCGGCTCGTGCAGTTGAACCGCGCGCAGCAGCGACAACGCCTGCGCCCGCGCTGCGATTGCGTCGAGCCGCCGGTGCATCTGCAATACGTCGGCGATCTGCGACCCGATGCGCGCCACCGGGTTCAGTGCGCTCATCGCGTTCTGCGGGATGAAGGCGATCTCGCGTCCCAGCAAAGGGCGCCGTTGGCGCTCCGGCAGATGCGTGATATCGCGCCCGTCGAAGACGACGCTGCCGTTCGTCACCCGCGCGTTGGCCGGCGCCAGGCCAAGCACCACGCGGCCAATCATGGACTTGCCGGCGCCGGATTCGCCGACCAGCCCGACGATCTGGCGCGACGCGACCTGCACCGATACCCTGCGCAACAGACGAAGCGGTGGACGGCTCTGCAACGTCAGGTCCAGATCGTGAATGTCGAGCAGCATGCTCAAGTCAGCTGGCCCGCACGGGATCGATCACTTCGCGCAATCCGTCGCCCAATGCGTTCAGCCCGAGCACGGTAACGATGATGCAGGCCATGGGCGCGGCGAGCAGCCACCAGGCCTGGTTTACATACAGGCGGCCCTCCTGAATAAGCCCTCCCCAGGTCGGCATACCGGAGGAGACCGACAAACCCACGAAGGACAGGATAGCTTCGATGACGATGGCAATGCCCATTTCCAGTGTAAACAGCGTCAGCAGCAGGGGCGCGACATTGGGCAGAATCTCACTCGCCAGAATGCGTACGGGACCCAGGCCGATCGTGACGGCCGCGGCCACATAATCCCGGTTTTTCTGCACCATCGTCTCGGCGCGGACCACGCGGCAAAAACGCGTCCAGTCGATTACCACGATGGCGATGACCACAGTGTGCAGACCCGCCCCGAGTACCGCAGCGAGCACGATGCACAGCAGTACCGGCGGAAAACTCATCCAGACATCGACCAGGCGCGAGATCATTGCATCCAGCCGACCACCGAGATAACCCGCCGCGAGGCCGAGCACGGTTCCGAGCAGGCCGGCCAGGGTCGCAGCGATCCCAGCGACGATCAACGCGGGACGCGCGCCATAGACGAGCCGCGACAGGAAGTCCCGGCCGAGTCCGTCCGTGCCGAGCGGGTGCGCGGCGTCGCCACCGCTCAAACCGGGGCGCTGGAACGCATTAAGCAGATCCTGCTCGAGCGGGTCCTGCACGGACAGCCAGGGAGCGGCGGCCGCCAGGACGACGAGGGCGAACAAAGTCCCGGCGCCGAACCAGACTTGCGCCTTGCGCCGCAGCGCGGACGTGGTCATCGGTGCCGCACTCTGGGATCGAGGCTCAAGCAGGCTGCATCCACGATGAGATTGATCAGGATGAACAGGGCCGCAAACACCAGTACCAGCCCCTGGATCAAGGGCAAGTCGCGCTGGTTTACTGCGACCACGGCGAGATTTCCGATGCCTGGGTAGGAGAAGATGGTTTCGACCAGCACCGTGCCGCCAACCAAAAATGAAAACTGCACGCCGGTCAGGCTCACCGTCGGAATCAGCGCGTTGCGTAGCGCAACCCGCCAAAATATTCTCGCCTTGGAATAACCTTGCGCGCGCGCCAGCATCACGTAGTCCTGATTCATGACCTCGACAAGCGAGGCTTTCAGAACACGCATGAGCGCCGCGGTGAGCGGCAATGACAGCGCCAAGGCGGGTAACAGGAGATGACGCAGCAAGTCGGCGAACGCCGTCCATTGCAGGCGAAACAATGCTTCAGTCAGATAAAAACCAGTGGAGGGACTGAAATCCAGGCGCGGATCGATGCGCCCGGAGATTGGCAGCAGTGGCATCAACACGCCCAAGACCAGTACGAACAGCAGACCCCAGAGAAAATCCGGGATGGCAAGCGCCACACCGCTTATGCCATCCAGAATCGTTTCCGGCCAGCGTCCCAGGAAGTAGACCGCAGCGAACGCGCCCGACGCAGCCAATGCGCACGCCTGTGCCACCGCGAACATCACCAGTTCGAGTGTCGCAGGCAGTCTGCTCAATACAAGCGCAAGGACGCTGTCGCGCAGGCTGATGGACTCGCCAAAATTGCCCCGCAGCACCTCCCCCGCCCAGATCATGAACTGCTTCGCGACCGGTGCATCCAGCCCGTGCAGGGCGCGCAGGCGCGTCACGTCTTCGGCCGTTGCACCGGGCGGCAACATCATGGCGACAGGATCGCCCGGCACGATGCGCATCAGCACGAATACGATGAGCGCAACGCCGAGAAGGGTCGGCAGTGTCCAGAGCAGCCGGTTCAGCAAATATCGGGCGGACATCGATGGCAACGCACAGGCTTGTTCCGTAATTGTTCGATTTATTGTGGTCATCGCCGGCAGTGCCTGCGATGAGTGCGCAGCGGGGAAGCCCTTGCGATGTTGCCCTCGTTAATGCGTTTTCCGAAAACCTTTTTTTGCGCTGCAATGCGGCCATTTCCCGTGGCAGGCTGCCGACCTTGTACACCAGCACGGGTCCTGGCCGCAACATGTGAATCAGGCCGCAGCTGATATGGCAGCTTCGGATCATGATTTCCCGGGTTCGCTATTCCAATGGGTCATTATGTTGCGTCAGACTCCGGTGTATGCGTGCAATCGCAATACGGTATTGGCAATCCCGAAACGTTCTTGAAGCCATGCGCGGCCCCAGGATCAGCAACCTTGCTGCGCTGCGAAAGGTCTCGATGCGATGGCTGGGCTGCTGTGCGACCGCGTCTTGCCTTGGCCTGACGGCCATGGCTGCCGAAACCGGCACGGCGGACGGATTGCCCTCGTTTGCTGAACTGCAAGCAGCCGGTGCCATCATCGGCGAGGTGCGCATCGTTGCGGAGGACATTTTTGATCTCGACGATCCGGATGAAAATAATTTCCTGTTCCGCGCGGCGAACAAGCTGCATGTGCGCACGCAACCCAGCGTGATCCAGCGTTCCCTGCTGTTCAGTTCCGGCGAGGTAGTGTCCACTCAAAAGATCGCAGAATCCGAGCGCCTGCTGCGCCGTAACGGTTTTCTCTACGACGTCGACATCCGCCCTGTTGCCTATCACGATGGCATCGTCGACATCGAAGTCCGAACGCGCGACACCTGGACCATTGAACCCGGCATTCGTTTTAGTCGCGCCGGCGGGGTAAATTCGACCGGCTTGACGATACGCGAAGGCAATCTGCTGGGAACCGGCACATCGATCGGCTATGCCTCGAGTTCCGATGTCGATCGCAAGGGAACGGAATTTTCGCTCTCCCAGGACCACATCTTCGGCGGCTGGACCGGAGTCTCGCTCGATATCGGCAACTATAGCGATGGCAAGAGCCGCGCGTTCAGCTTCGGGCAGCCGTTCTACTCGCTGAATACCCGCTGGGCCGGCGGTGCGTCCATCAAGCATGACGAGCGCATAGAATCCATTTATCGGGCCGGAGAAGTCGTGGGCCAATATCGGCACGCCCAGGAAGAGAGCTCCGTATACGCAGGCTGGTCCAGGGGTCTGGTCAAGGGGTGGACCCACCGCTATTCCCTGGGATTGAGTTATCAGCTCGATGATTATTTAGTCGATCCGACGTTGCCGGCGCCCCGCAGTGTGCCGGTGGATCAGACCCTCCTGTTGCCTTACGTACGCTACGATGTCATCGAAGACGACTTCGCGGTGGTCAGAAATCGCAACAAGATCCATCGCGCGGAGTTCTTTGCGTTTGGTTTTTCGTCCAGCGTACAAGTCGGCCGGGCCTTGTCCGAACTCGGTTCGACCCGCGATCTGTGGACCTACTCGGTCACGGTCACAGACGGAATGAAAGCCGCTCGCGGCAACGATTTGCTGCTCGCGGCGAATTTTTCGGGACAGTATGGCGACGGGCGCGTCGAACGGCAGTTCCTTGGCGGGTCGTTACGTTACTTCGTGCCGCATGGCAGGCGCGCGGTGTTCTACGCTGCGGCTTCCGCGGATATCGTGCGTAATCCCGAGGACACCGATCTGCTGCTGTTGGGCGGGGACAACGGCTTGCGCGGTTACCCGTTACGCTATCAGAGCGGCGAGCGCCGCGCCCTGTTCACGCTCGAGGAGCGTGTCTACACCAGCTGGTATCCGTTCCGGTTGTTTCGCATTGGCGGAGCCGTCTTTTTCGATGTCGGGCGCGCCTGGGGCGGGCCGTACCAGAATACGAACAACCCGGGCTGGCTCAGCGATGTCGGCATCGGACTGCGCGTTTTCAGCGACCGCGCCTCGTTTGGCAAAATCATACACGCCGACCTGGCGTTTCCGCTGAATGCCGATTCGAATATCGCCTCGATGCAGTTTCTGGTCAAATCGTATGCGAACTTTTGAGAGCGCGTGGAAATGCGCGTGGCGATCGTGAAAGCGCAAAAGTCGCAACGACGTTGACGTGCGCCCTTGAATACTTCGCGTGAATGACCAGAGCCTCGAGCGTCACGCCGTCACGCGAATTTCACCGACTGTGGCGCTATGGTTCCGGCGCCGTGAGGCGTGACCGTGATCCCCTTGCGGTGGACGACCGGCTGGAAATATTGCAGCAACGGGATGACGTAGCCCTGCTCGGCCAGGTAACGGTCCACGCTTTTGTATGCGGCAATGCGCTTTTGCTCGTCGCGCTCGACGAACAGCGGGCCGACCATTTTTTCAACATCGGGGGAACGCCATACGGCAAAGGGACCAATGAAAGCGAAACCGGTGGACGTAGAGGGGTCGCCAATGGAATTTCCCCAGTTATAGAACGACACCGGCGCCAGGGCATGTTGCAATTGCAGATCGAAGTGCTTGGCGACGTCGAGCACTTCGATGTCCGCTTCAATACCGATTTTCTTCCACATGCCGACGATCGCGGCGACCGTTTCATAATCCTTGGGCTTGTAGCCGCGCGTGGTCTGCACCGTGAACTTGACCGGATGCTCCGGTGAGAATCCAGATTGGGCCAGCAGGCGCCGCGCCAGGCCGGGGTCGTATTGCACCTTGGTCGACGCATCGTAAGCGGCATATTCCGGGGCTTGCAGCGTATCGAGTGGCCTGCCATAGCCGCGCAGCAGACGCGTGACGAGCGCCTGCTTGTCAATGGCATGGGCTGCTGCGAGCCGTACATTGCGATCGAGCATCGGCTCGCGATCGGTGATGAATAAAACGCCGATATCCGAAATCGGATAAGCGCTGCCCGCCAGTCCGGGCTTGGCGATGAGCCGATCGTATTCTTCAAACGGCACTTCCAGGGTCAGGTCCGCCGCGCCGCTTTCCACCTCGGCCACGCGGCTGGCAGGATCGGGAACGAACTTGAACACGACCGTTTCGAAGGCCGGTTTCGGTCCCCAGTAACGCGGAAATGCCTTGAGTCGGATGAAGCCATCGCGCTCGAATCTCTCGACCTGGTAAGGACCGCTGCCGACCGGTCTGGCATCCCACCCGGCGCCACCGCCGGATGACAGGAAGGCTTTTTTGGGCATGAGATAAGCCGTCAGGAATCCGAGCCATTTCAGCAACGCGGGTTCGAACTCCTTTACGAGCACGCGGACCGTGTCGCCATGCACGGTGATCGCGCCGAGCTTGCGCCACATGAACTGCATGGGATTGCCGTTCTTCTCGTCCCCCGCGCGCGCGAGCGACCACACCAGATCTTCGGTCGTGACCGGCGTGCCGTCGTGCCAGATCATGCCCTTGCGCAACGTGAGCTCGATTGCGGATTTGTCCTTGTTCCAACCCCACTTGGTGAGCGCTCCGGGTCTGAAGCTCAAATCCGGATTCTGGTCGATGTACGGGTCAAAGATGGCCTTGAAGATCGACTGGACGGCCGGGCTGGATGTTTTCGCGCTATTGGTCGGATCCAGCGACGGCAGGGTCGTGTTGTAGGCAATCGTCAGCGTACGGCCGGATTGAGCCCAGGCAGACTCGCTGGTCAGGAGCGCGCTCAAGGATGAGGCGCTTAACATCGTCGCGCTGGATGCCTGCAGAAAGCGGCGCCTGGAGAACTGTTGTTTCAACTTATGCTCCATATGTTTTTGCACGTCGCATGACACATCCGCCGCGGACATCACGGTGCGAACTGCGAATGCGGGACCCGCGGGAATCTAGGTGCCGTGGCAGTGTTTGTCAAGCCGCAGCCGCGCGAGGCATTCATCACACGCTCGCTTGTTTGACACATTGCGGCAGCACAAGGTAAAAGATCGGGATTACCCAGGCAGCTCAGCGAGCGGTTTTGCTGCAGGGAAACAACATCCGGAGGGCGCATGGCAGGGCAATGGATCGATATCAAGGCCGCCGACGGCGGCAAATTCAGGAGCTATCTGAGCGTGCCCGCGTCGGGCACCGGACCGGGCATCGTGCTCTGCCAGGAAATCTTTGGCATCAACGCCTACATCCGCGAGGTCGCCGACTACTACGCTGAAGAGGGCTATGTGGTGCTGGCGCCCGACCTGTTCTGGCGGCTCGAGAAGGACGTCGATCTTGGTTACAGCGAACAGGAGTGGAAAAAAGCGTTCGACTTTTTGCAGCGCTTCGATGTCGACAAGGGCATGGAGGACATCACGGCCGCGGTGCGCACGCTGCGCACGCGAGCGGAAGTAACCGGCAAGGTCGGCGCGCTGGGGTTCTGCCTGGGCGGGCGGCTCGCCTTTCTCGCGGCTGCGCGCTCTGGCGTGGACTGTGCGGTGAGCTATTACGGCGTGACCATCGAAAAATATTTGAATGAGGCTGCCCGGATCAAGGTGCCAATGGTTCTGCATTTCGCCAGCGACGATCAGTACGCGCCGCCCGAAACGGTGGAGAAAATCAGGACCGCGTTCAAAGGCCGCAACGAGATCGAGATTCATGTGTATCCCGGCGTGGACCATGCGTTCGCCCGAACCGGCGGCATGCACTACGACAGGCCCGCGGCGATGATGGCGCATTCGCGTTCGATTGCGCTGTTCCGCAAAGTCATGGGACCGCACTACGACTTGTCCGCGCTATGGGAACAGCACACGATGCACGAATTCGGCACCCGTGATGTCGATGCGACCATGAAAACCATGGTGGCGCAGCCTTACGTGAATCACATTCCGACCCTGACCGGCGGCGTCGGCCACGATCAGCTCAAGCGCTTTTACGCCCATCACTTCATTCCGACCACGCCAAAGGACACCAAACTGGTGCCCATTTCGCGCACCATTGGAGCCGACCGGCTGGTGGACGAGATGTTGTTCTGTTTCACGCATGACATCGAAATCGACTGGATGCTGCCGGGTGTTGCGCCGACCGGCAAATACGTTGAAGTACCCCTGGTGGCCATCGTCAACTTCCGCGGCGACAAGCTTTATCACGAACACATTTATTGGGACCAGGCTTCGGTGCTGGTGCAAATCGGTTTGCTCGATCCGAAGAAGACCGGCCTGCCTGTTGCCGGCGCAGAAACGGCGCGTAAACTGGTGGATGAAAATTTCCCGTCAAACATGCTCATGAAAAAATGGGCGTCGAGCGAAGGGAAGGCCTAGCAGAGCGTTTACCGCGGCGGCGCACTTTGCAGCGCATCGAGGTTGATGCGCGCTTTCCAATAGTCCGGATCCAGTTCGATCGCACGCCGGTAGGCGAGCAGCGCCGCCTCGGGCCGGCTCACCTGTTGGTAGGCATAGCCCAGATTATTGGCGACGCGCGGTTTGCTCGGCGATTTTCTTGCGGCATCTTCCCACAGGGCTACGGCAGATTCGTATAGCTCGTTTCGCTGCAACGTGGCCACGCCAAGTCCGAGCAAAACCATCGCGCAGAAGGCCGCGGGCAGCAAGCGCCTGTGTGCCATGCGCACCCAATGCGCGATGCCGATACCCGTCGCAAGGAACACGCCGATCGAAGCAAGATAAAGCTGGCGATCGTTGGCGACGTCGAGCCGCGGCAACAGCGAGTTCGTCGGCATCAGGTGCAACAGGAACCAGAAGATCGCCAATGCAAGCCATGTGCGCCGTTGCCAGTTGTATAGACCGGTGGCGGCTAAGGCAAGCAGTGCGCCGGCCGGCACGATCAGCGCACTCGTCATTCCGGTCATGACCGGCAGGTCAGGATCGATGTTCATACGCCAGGGGGCCAACAACTGGCCGGCAAGATACCCAAGCGCATTGACCTGGGTGAGCAGGTTATCGAATGTGCTTCGGGAGGCCACGCTGACGTCGAGCAGGTGGCGGTATGTCGGACTGGAACCCATGAGAACCACTGCGCCAGTCAACACCAGCCAGTGCCATTGCAAGCGCCGCAACGTCTGTGCCACCGGTGCAGCTGGTGACGATCTCGTGGTCTCAAGCAGCAGCAAGGCGAATGGCAATGTCACCGCAGTTTCCTTTACCAGCAGCGCGGCGACAAACAACCCGGCGGACAGGCCGCGCCACGGCGCCTGCGCCGTTTCTCGCCATGCGCGCAACCACGCAGCGATGCTGCCCAGGTAGAACAGTGCCATGAGCGACACCGAGCGGCCGCTGACATACGTTACGGCCTCGGTGTGAACCGGGTGCAGCGCAAACAGCAGTGCACCCGCCAGGGGCGCCCATGGCGTGACGGCGCGCTCGCCAGCAATCGCGCGCAACAATGACCATACAAGGACCGTATTGACCGCATGCACGAGTACATTGAACAGGTGAAAACCCCAAGGCGCCGACGAGAAGGTCCAGTTCAGCGCATAGGAGAACTTCAGCAACGGCCGAATTGCCGGCATGGCGTCGCGCCAGGCCGCCAGCGAGTGTACCGCCGGATTGTCGACGATGACGTTGAAGTCGTCGAACTGGAAATCAGCGTTCAGCGCATTGCCATAGACTGCCAGCACCGTCACTGCAAGCAGCGCCATTACCGCCCGTTCATTGCACAGCATGCGCACCGGCTTCGTCGAAGGCATGTTCCAGTACGCCGATGGCATCCCACCAGCGGTTGTTCGCGTGCAGCATGACTAGCAGGACTTCCACGTCATTTTTTCGCGCCAGAGCAATCAGGCATTTGCCGGCACGGTTGGTAAACCCGCTTTTTACGCCAATTGCGGGCTCATAACTTCCTATCAGGGCATTTTTATTGCGCAGGCGAAACGCGAGTTTGCCATCCGTCGTGGTGATCTGCGCGACCGGTTGCGCGACCAATGCGGCAAATACGGGATGTTCCAGCGCTGCGCGGGCGAGGCGGGCCAGATCTCGTGCGCTCGAGTAGTGCCGCGGTGCATCGAAGCCGCATGGATTGGTAAAGTTCGTGTTGGCAAGACCCAGATCGGCTGCGCGCGCATTCATTTTCGCAACGAAAGCGTCCGTGCTGCCGGCATGCGCCAGTGCCAGCGCCGCGCAAGCATCGTTGGCCGACGCAAGCAGCATTGCTGTCAGCAGCGATTCTACTGAAAACCTTTCGCCGGCTGCGAACTTGAGCCGCGACCCGCTGGACCGCGCAGCAGTCCGGCCGATCACGACTTCCTGGCGGGGACGGTAATCCTCCAGCACGACCAGCGCCGTCATGACTTTCGTGAGGCTGGCGGGAGGCAGGCGCCTGTCGGCATCAGCCGCCCACAGTTCGCGGTCGCCTGCGTAAACGACATAGGCGTGAGCAAGCTCCGGGAACGGCTGGGCGGCGGCCGCAAAGGCCGCGAGCACTCCTGTAGCCGCGGCACCAACGACGATGCACCAGCGGGACCACACGTCGGGTCTAGAATTTCAGCAGTTTCTTGAGCGACTTCGCCCCGTCCTTGAGCTTGTCGCCCACGCCTGGCTTGGACTGCGTTGCAGCCTGATCGGAACTTGCCGCTGGCTCGGACGCTGGCTGGTTGCCGGTTACTTGCTGTTTCGCCAGATCGGCCCCGTACTTCTGGCAGACTTCGCGGTACGGCGATGCCATCGCCGAGGTGTAGTCCATGCCCGTGCAATGTTGTTGCGCCAGCGCGCGACCCTCCACCGGACAATGAGCAGACACGAACGACCAGTCTTTCTTGTCGACGGCAACTTTGCATACCGGCGCACTGACCAGGGCAGGATCCTTGCCACAGGCCTTCATCGCCTCGCGCCATTGCGGATACTTCCGGTTCGCGTCGGAGAAACCCGTCGGGTCGCGCATCTGATCGGCGACCTTGGCAGATCGCGCACAGAAATCCGCCTTGCGCTCCTTGCACATCAGTGCCTCCGCCGACAGATCCTTGTTTCCGAAAATCATCAGCGGTTTCAATGCCTCGATTTGCTGGTCGCATTCCTTGGCGATCGCGGCGTTGCTCTGAGCCTGAATTGCCGCGACTTGCTTGCCTGGATCCTCATAGGTACAGCCCCCTATTTTTTTGCCGGCGATATGCTGTGTCATATCCATATCGTTGCCGGTGACCTTGATCGTGCCCTTGTAACTGTCCCCGCTGTACGTGATATCGCCCAGCATCGTCATGGCATCGGGCTTGGTGCACACCGCTTTCCATGTGCTGCGGTTGCCGGACTGCTTTGAATCGACCATCTTGCAGTCGCTGTCTTTGTCCTTCGCGAAAGCGTCGCGGTCGCCTTTACGCTTGCACACCTTGGACGTCTGCCCCGGCATCGCGGGCATACCGGCCATTTCCATTTTCATGCTGACTTCCCACAGTTCGTCAGGCGCCTGCGCAAACGCGCTGGTGGCAACGCAGCAGAGCAAACTGAACAGCACGGCGATCGACGGCGCTTTCATATCCAACTCCCGGACGAGTGAATTGCCCGGGATTCTTGCATATCGGCGAGCATGACGAGCGGATTTATCCGCCCATTGGCCGAAAGGCGGGCGTTAGCTTGCGATGCAACATCCCGCGGCTCTCTCAAGCGGCCAGAACATTCTTGACAAGCACTTGTGCGTAGAGGTAAATCCGCACTGGGGCCCGGACCCGGGATCCCTCAACAAAACATGCCAGGGGAGAAAAGCTATGCGTTACGCATTGAAACTTCTGACGGCTTCAGCCGTCGCCAGCCTGTTGCTGGGAGGCAGCGCGTTCGCCGGCAACAATCCGGTTGATGAAAACTGGTGGCCGAGCGAGTTCGGCGCCGACGATCAGGCCGGAGGAACGAATTACATCACGCCGCAGAAACGTATCGAGGCGGCCAAGCTGGTCAAGAAAGGCAAAATGGCTCTGCTTGGCCATCCCTACAGCAACCACATGCCGCTGGTTCCCGGACGCACGTTCGCCCTGAGCATTCCAGGCGCGCCGACGCATGGTCCGCTGAACTGGCCCGGCGACAACTATTCCATGACTTTCATGGATGAACTGATAACTGCGGAAATCGGTCAGGTTGGCACGCAATGGGATGGCCTCGCCCATCCGATGATTCGCATCGAAGGCGTTTCTGGATGGAAGGACGGCGATTATTTCTACAACAAGAACCGCTTGCAGGATGTAGAGAGCGCGCGCGGCATGAAGAAAGTCGGCACGGAGCAGGCCGGTGGATTCTTCACCCGCGGACTGTTGATCGACATCGCGGCCCTCAAGGGCACGAAAATGCTGCCCAAGGGTTATTCCATCACCATGGCCGACTTCAAGGAAGCGCTGGCGAAGCAGGGCGTCAAAGACGCCATGCAAGGCGACGTCGTGTTGTTCCGCACCGGCTGGAACAGCCTGTGGAAAACCAATCATCTGGGACGTCCGGCGGGCGAAAAAGCCAAGAGCGACGAGCAACTGGCCAAGGACAACGCGGAGTTCGGTTCCGGGGAGCCGGGCGTGTCGCCGGAAGTTTGCGATCACCTTGCAGCGAAGAAAATCTCCATGATCGGCTCCGACACCTGGGGTCTCGAGCCGTACGACTTCGCCAAGTCGGGCGCGCCAGAGTCTTTCGCCTACTGCCATATGAATCTCGTCGCGCGTCGGGGCATTTACAATTTCGAGAACCTCGATCTCGATGAGCTTTCCGCCGACAAGGCCTACGAGTTCCTGTTCTCATGGGCGCCATTGAAACTGGTCGGCGCTACCGGCTCGCCGGGCAATCCGGTTGCCGCGTACTAAGTCGAATTGGTGCAAGTAAAACCGGGCACGGGAAACCCTGCCCGGTTCATTTCAACGCCATGACCCATCATGGCTCTCACTTTACCGGCTTGCAGGTGAGGCCTGATGCGATGGAAGGCGCGGAACTGACACCTGTTGGCGCGGCCCCGTCTGTGAGGCGCCGCATGGACCGGGAAAACGCGCCTATCAGGCAGATAAAGCGCAATCGCTGCCGGCGCTTTGCATCGGCGGTGGGCTGGGAAAAGGCAGAAAATTGTCAGGGATCGCTGAAAAGCGTCCCTGCGGTTCATCGACGGGCTATCGCACGTCCCCGTGATTGACCTTCTCCCTGATCGCATAGACCAGGGCACGTATGAACCTCATCGACGCAGCGTCAGGCGGCTTCCCGGCTTGACGCCACTTTCGCGCCTCGTAGAACAGGCAGGTCCTCAGATCCGTCAGCGAGCCCAGACGCCTCGCCTGCGCGATGGCGGCGCATTTTTCGACCGATCCCCAGTACTTGAATCCGTCGAATGTCAGCGCAAACGGCTCGATGCGCGGCCAAGTCTCCTGGAACGAGGGAATGTCCGCTGGCGTGAGTTCCGAGTTGCCCAAATCGCTGGTCATGGACGGTCCCGACACATGCGAATCGCATGGATATGCCGGTTGCAATGCAAGGAATAAGCCGGATCA
>CBDDRM010000211.1:0-12652 GCA_965233135.1 uncultured bacterium
GATCCGAACGCCCTTTCCGCATTTGCGTTCAGGGCAATAGCGAGGCGGTGTAAGCGGCAATCGCCAGCATGTCCTCTTCACTCAACTCTGCCACGACCGGTTTCATCAGCGCCGCCCATGGTCCGTTGCGCATTCCGTGCCTCAAATCATAGAGTTGGCGCATTACATAGCTAGGCGAGCGGCCGGCCAGCGCAGGGACCGGCCCAAGCCCCTTCAACCCAGCCCCGTGGCAGATCGCGCACGACGTCGTTTTACCCGCCCCGGTTGTCGCCAGCGCCTCTCCTTTTTGTAAACTACCCACGGGCACATAGGCGACGAACCCCGAAGCCGAGTCGCGCAATTCGGTTCGTTCCAGGTCTTCTGGCATCTCGATGATGCGCTGACCAATGGGCTCGGTGCCCCCGCTTTCGTCGGCAATCAGCATCCAACCGCCGACCCTGGTCTTCGGCACCGTGTCGGTTTCCACAACACGAATCCAGGGTGCCGGTTTGAGCGCCGCGAAATAACTGGCCGCTATCCTGACGTCTTGCTCACTCACTCGTTGTGCCACGGCAATCATCAGATTGATCGGCAGGCTCGCAGGCTGGGCGCTCTTTCTCGAACCGTTGCGGAAGTCCGCCAGCTGCTGTTCGATATATGCGGCGGGCAATCCCGCAAGGCTCGAATTTTCCGGACGGCCAAGCCCATTGGGCAGATGACAGTAAGCGCACGCAAATTGATCAGGTTTCTTGCCGCGCCCGACCACGTCGGGCATCGGGGGATGGCTGGAAGGATGCCAGTCAGGCGGGTTGAACAAGTCGCTGATCTGGGACAGGGTGAAGGTTGCCGTACTGCCAGGCACTCGTTTCGCCGTACCGTCGTCAGGAGCGGGTTGCAATCCTGGCGGATTTACCGGATAGGCCCACTGCGGCAAGGGTTCGGCCGCGCCGGCCGGAATCCCCGCCAGGCAGATCCACGTAAGCGTTATTGCAACCGGCCTCATGACGTCCCGCGCCTCTTTTATCTTGCGATGCTGTCATTATAGGCAGACGCAACTCGCTCACTGTGAGCGACTGCGTCTTATACTTTCGGCCTGAAACGCCATCGTTGAGCAGGGAGTTGTTCGAGATCGCGCCACGAGCCTGCCGAAACCCGCAGGAAAATACGAAGTCCCGGCTGTTCCTGGAGGTGTTATGCGTTACCGTCTGCTTGGCCGCTCAGGTTTGCTCGTGTCCGAAATATGTCTTGGCACCATGACCTACGGCGGCAAGGGCCGCTGGGCGCCGATCGGACAGCTTGGCCTGGCGGATGTCGAAAGCCAGATCGGCACGGCGGTCGATTCGGGAATCAATTTCATCGATACGGCCGACGTCTACTCCGAGGGAATGTCGGAAGAACTCGTCGGGCAAGCACTGAAGAATCTGAAGTTGGCGCGCGAAGAGCTTGTCGTCGCTTCCAAAGTTCGCATTCGGATGGGACCGGGGCCGAATAACGTGGGGCTTTCGCGCGGCCACATTATCGATGGCGTCAATCACAGCCTGCGTCGGCTGCAGCTCGATCATCTGGACCTGTATCAGATACATGGCCAAGACCTGGTCACGCCGATGGAAGAAACGTTGCGCGCGCTCGAAGACCTCGTGCGCTGCGGCAAGGTGCGCTATCTCGGCATCAGCAATCACGCGGCCTGGCAAATCATGAAAGCTCTCGGCATCTCGCAACAACGCGGATGGAACCGGTTCGAAAGCGTGCAGGCCTATTACTCCCTGGCAGGCCGCGATCTGGAGCGCGAAATCATTCCCATGGCAACGGATCAGGGATTGGGAATACTGGTGTGGAGCCCACTTGCCGGCGGCCTGCTGTCAGGCAAATTCTCCGAAGAGGCCAAGGGACCCGAAGGCGCGCGACGCTCGACTTTCGATTTCCCCCCGATCGACCGGCCGCGCGCCTTCCGATGCGTCGATGCGATGCGGCCCATCGCGAAGGCGCATGACGTTTCCGTTGCGCGCATCGCCATTGCGTGGCTTCTGCACCAACCGGCAGTCGCCAGCGTCATCGTGGGTGCCCGCACGACGCAACAACTCGCCGATAATATTGCCGCGACCGATGTACGTCTGTCGCAGGACGAATTGAAGTCGCTTGGCGATGTGAGCCGGCTACCGCCGGAATATCCCGGCTGGATGTTTGAACGCCAGAACATGGACCGCCTTCCCGGGGGTGCGATCAAGTAACCAGGACTACCACCGGAGTTCACGCTGGTGGTGCTGCCTTCGCCGGTTGGGTTGCCGGGGCGTCCGGTTGATCGAGGCTCACTGGAAAAACCGGCGGCCGGTCCGGTCGGGCCTGACCCGGATACAGGGTGATGTGCGGGAACGGGATCTCGATGCCCGCCTTGTCGAAGGCGTATTTCAATCGGCGCAAATATTCGCGCCTGACATTCCACTGCTCCAGAGGCATGACACGAAAGCGGCCACGGATGACCACAGCGGAATCGTCCCAGCGCTCGACGCCTGCGAGTTCGAATGGGTCCAGGATACGTGCGGCGAACTCCTTGTCGTTGCGTAGTTCCTCGGCCACTTCGCGCATGACTCCCGTGACATGATCGATGTCCTCCTTGTAGGCGACACCGATGTCCACGACCGACTGGGCGAAGCCGCGGCTCATGTTGATGACCGTGGAGATGGTGCCGTTGGGCACAAAATGCACGTATCCATCGTAATCGCGCAATTGCACGAAGCGCAACGTCACCTCTTCCACCAGCCCCGCATGATCCGCGACTCTCACCACATCGCCCTGGCGGATCTGATTCTCCAATAGCAGGAAGAAGCCGGTGAAATAATCCTTGACCAGGCTCTGGGCGCCAAAGCCGATCGCCAGTCCGGCAACACCGGCCGCGCCCAGAATGGGTGCCAGCGATATGCCGATTTCCGAAAGAATCAGCATGCCGGCGATCATCCAGATCACGACCGAAGCGATATAGCGAAACACGCGGCTCAGCGTTTCGGCCCGCTTCAGCGTCTCGGGGTCATCGAGACGACTCGTGACGCGCGCTCTGAAAGCGCGAAGGGCGCGCTTGACCACGCGGATGGCAATCCATGCAACAAGCATGATAATCACTATGCGCAGACTCGCATTGGCGAATTCCCCAAGCTCGTGCCACCACTGACCCGCATAAACCAGAAAATTATTTTCCACTGGCAAGATCCGTTTCTATCAAAAAAAACGCGGAGCCCAGCCGCTTGAGCGGCGGGTGGCGCTGGTCCGGCACTGTGACAAGATATTTCGAAGCCGGAATGGTTCCGCGAAAGTCAGCCCGACAATCGAGCATCGCATCGATTGGCGAATCGCGGTAAAGTTCGAATATACATGCTTCGCGCGCCTCGCTGAACCCATCACTATCCGGTGGGGAATGCACGATTATCCTTTTGCCCTCGCGTATCCCTGCTCTTAACGGCGGCAGAATCATTCCGCCGCAACGCCTGGCCCCGATCCTCGAATGAAGACATTTCGACTGCAACTGCGATTTCTGGTGCCATTGATCCTGACGCTCGTGGCAGCCGCGTACTTCGTGCTGCCGGTAATGGACGGTCTTTCGCTGCGCTGGTTTTCGCGCGATCTGGACACGCGCGGCATGCTGGTCGCAAACACGCTATCCGACTCGATCGCCGAAGCATTGCAGGATACGCAGAGCAAGAAAAAAAATCGGCTGCAGAATCTGTTCGGTCGCGTTGTACAGGACGAGCGCCTGGTCGCGATCGGATTGTGCACGCCCGATGGAACGCTCGCGCGCAAGACAGTGGGGTTTCCCGCCTCGCTCGATTGTCGCAGCGCACGGGACATGTCGGAAAAGCAGCGTTCGCAATTGCGGGTGGAGGGCGGACGCGTGCATGTCGGCGTGCATTCCGTCGTTTCGGAAACAGGCCCGGTTGCAGACCTGCTGATCCTGCATGACCTGAGCTTTATCGAATTGCGCAGCCAGGACACGCGCCGCTACCTGATCATATTCATTGTGGCGCTCGGCGTGGTGATCGCCTCCATAACCGTGGTAGTAGCCCAGTTAAGCTGGCGCGGGTGGGTATCGGGCGCGCGTGCGCTGCTTCGCGGCGAGGGACTGCTGCGGCCGATGCTGACTGCGCCCGAACTGGCCCCTTTCGCCGACGACTTGCGCGCACGCATGCGCGATCTCGACGATGAATACAGACGATCCATCGGACCGACCATCGAATGGAACCCCGAACGATTGCGCTGGCTGTTGCGAACACAATTGCGCGGAGACCAGGTTATCGTGGTATCCAACCGCGAACCTTATATCCATGAGAACGATGCCGCCGGGGGGATCGTCGTGCGGCGCCCTGCCAGCGGCCTCGTTACCGCCGTTGAACCGGTGATGCGCGCATGCTCCGGCACCTGGATCGCACATGGCAGCGGCAGCGCCGACCGCCAGGTGGTGGACACTGCCGATCGTGTGCCCGCGCCGCCGGAGCGCAATGACTACACGCTGCGCAGGATCTGGCTCAGTGCGGAGGAAGAACGCGGGTATTACTACGGATTTGCCAATGAAGGCGTGTGGCCGCTGTGCCACGTTGCGCACGTGCGCCCGGTTTTCCGGGAAAGCGACTGGCAGGCTTACCGAGAAATCAACCGGCGCTTCGCCGATGCCGTGGTGGCGGAAGCGCGCAGCGAAGACCCCGTGGTGCTGGTGCAGGATTACCACTTCGCGCTGCTGCCGGCGATGGTGCGGGAGAAGTTGCCGCGCGCGACGATCATCACTTTCTGGCATATTCCCTGGCCGAATCCTGAGGCCTTCGGTATCTGCCCGTGGCACAGGGAAATCCTTCGAGGGCTGCTCGGCAGCACCATCATCGGCTTTCATACCCGATTTCACTGCAGAAACTTCATCGAGACTGTGGACCGCTATCTTGAGGCGCGGATCGAGCACGAGCATTCCACGATCACGTTCAACGACGATGAGACCCTGATAGAGAGCTATCCGATCTCGATTGAATGGCCGACTGACGGCGAATCGGATGACGTGCCTTCGGCAGCGCAGTGCCGCAGCAAACTCTTTGGCGAGCTCGGCTTGCCGGCGGATCATCGTCTGGCGGCGGGGGTAGACCGCTTCGATTACACCAAGGGCATCCTGGAACGGTTACACGCAGTCGAGCGCATGCTCGAGAAATATCCCCAGATGGTCGGCCGGTTCAGTCTGCTCCAGGTTGCCGCGCCAACCCGCACCTCGCTCGAGGAGTACAACGCCTTTCAGGTTCGCATCGCCCGGACCACGGAGCGCATCAACAAGCGCTTTGGCAGCGACGGCTACAAACCGGTGCATCTGCGCGTGGAACACCACGAGAAAGCGCAGATCACCGAGATTTATCGTGCCGCCGACGTGTGCATGGTCACCAGCCTGCATGACGGCATGAATCTGGTTTGCAAGGAATTCATCGCTGCGCGCGACGACGAGCACGGGGTGCTGATACTCAGCCGGTTTGCCGGGGCGGCGCGCGAACTGCCCGAGGCGCTGATCGTGAATCCCTACCATGTCGAGGAAACCGCGGATGCCCTGTTCCGCGGACTCCAGATGCCGGCGGCAGAACAGCGCGAACGCATGGCCAGCCTGCGCATGACCGTACGGGAGTACAACGTCTTCCGTTGGGCGGGTCGCATGCTGCTCGATGCCGCGCGGCTGCGACTTCGGCAACGCATCGAGGCGCGCGTGCAGCTCCATCAGATCGAATAGGCCATGAAACATCTGTTTTCGCCCGAAGGGGAGCAAGTCCTGAAAGCGACAATACGTCTGCATCCGCTGCTGGCGTTCGATTTCGACGGCACACTCGCCCCCATCGTTGCGCGCCACGAGGACGCGCGCGTGCCCAAAGCCGTGTCCTTCTGGCTGGAACAACTGGCGGCAAGAATGCCGGTGGCGATCGTTACCGGGCGCGCGGTGGCCGACGTGGCACCGCGTCTGGGATTCGAGCCGCGCTATATCATCGGCAACCACGGATGCGAAGATCCGGCGGGCCACATGCGCCTCCCCGACACTGCCCCGCTCGATGCGCTGCGCCGCCGTCTGGCGGAGCATGCCGCCGCGCTCGGCGAGGCCGGCGTGGAGATCGAGGACAAGCGCTACTCGCTGTCGCTGCATTATCGCCTGGCGAGAAACCAGGCGCGGGCCAGCGCACGCATCGACGAGGCGCTGAGTGCTCTCGATCCCGGCCTGAAGACGTTTGGCGGAAAATGCGTCATCAACGTCGCCCCCGCTGATGCCCCGGACAAGGGCGAGGCCATTGCAGCGCTGGTACGTCAGGCCGGCACGGATGCCGCCTTGTTCATAGGCGATGACATCAACGACGAATCGGTCTTTACGCGGGCGGCACTCGGCTGGCTGACGGTGCGCATCGGTCGCGATTTCCCCGGGTCAGCGGCCCGTTTTTTCCTCGACAGCCGCTCGGAAGTTACGCCCTTGCTGCAGAAAATTCTTGCGCTGTTGCGTTCGCCCTGAGGCTTTCGCCGTGCGCACCCGGTCGCGCCGCGCCGGTCGTGGCGTCAACCTTCCCTATTCAAGCCGTCCATCGTATTTTTTCTTTTGCGAGTCGAGCGAGGTTTCTTGCCACCGACGCTTTCGTCATCCGGTCGTGGCGACTCGCGTGGCTGCTGGGAATCCTGCAGAAACTGGTGGACATCCGACACTCTGGAACCCACGCGCTGGATCGCTTCGCGCAAACGGGCAGGCTGCACTCCGAGACGCTGGGCCCAGTCCTGCACATGGTCAGGTTCGATATTTTCCGCCTCGTTCGTGCGAGGCGTGGAAGCAAGTCCTGATATTGCGTCGTCGGCAAAGGGATCGCTTTTCAACGACGCTTCCTCTTTGACTCCGCTGCTGCGACTTTCCTGGTCGATCTCGCGCTCGGCGCCAAGCCAGTCCTCCAGCTGGCGATCGGCCTGAAAGCCGCGCCGTTGCGCATGAAAGTAGGCACGTTCGGCAATACGCGCCCGCCGGTCATTGTCGGCAGTCTCATTGTGGGCCGGCGCGCCCGCCGGAAGCAGCCGATCCGCTTCAGAAGGCCGATGCCCCGGCATCTCGTCCGGCTGTCCCGTATGCGATGGAATTTTTTTCGCGTTCATGGCGATCTCCTCATCATTACGTTTTGGTATTGCTGGCGACTGGAGGAGCCGATCCGGCTCTGCCGGGGGCCGGCTCCGGCCGAGTGCAGCAGTGCTGAAATTGACGGCTGCAAAAACAATGCCGGACAATCCCGGGTGCGCTCGGACGATTTGCGCAACATTACGCGCCCGGGCGCGACGCCTCGCAGGCAAGGATCGGCATTTCTTACAGCATTACAGGAAAGAATCGCCATACCGATGCTCGCGGGATACCGAAGATTGCCGGACGATCGGCTGCGGTGATACGCGCTCAAGGAGGATGCGATGCGCACCATGATTCTCGTTGCAAGCTGGCTGCTTGTTTGCGTTTGCGAAGCCGCTGGCTTTCCGGGGTCTTATGTCCTCGAGCATGCGTACGGGCGGATCGACGTGAATCTCGACCAGAAGGGCGGGCGCCTGATCGGCACGGTCAATTTCATGGGCAAGGCGAAACTGCCGCTTGCAGGCAACGTCATGGGCAACCGCGCCAACGGCACGCTTCTGGCCAAAGACGGCGCTGGTGTGTTCGAGGCAGTCGTGCAAGGCGACGTGCTCACCTTGACGATTGCACAGTCTGCCGAACTGGAGCAGCCGTTGACCGGTATGCCGCTGCAATTTAGCCGTGTCCATGCCGGTCCCGCCGGTGCCGCAGCTCGCCAGGAACCGAACGCGCCGACTGGGGATCCGCGTCTGGTGGGAAGCTGGGTCTATCAGGATCTGCTTGCAAGCGGCAATGTGTCACAAGCTTCCGAGGAGCACATGCTATTCGAGCCAAACGGTTCCTATGCGTATGCACGCACCGACCCCGGTGCCGGTACAAGGAGCCGATCGTTCGCCGCGCGCAGCCGGGACCAAACCACGCGCACCCGCTGGCGTGCAGACGCGGGCGTGCTTTACCTGCTGGAGAACGAAGCTTGGGTAACCTTGGGCAGATATGCCATATCGGACGACGGGCAGGCGATGCGGATTACTTACAGGGCTGGCAACAGGAAGTTGTGGTCACGGCGCTGAAGCGCCGGTTAGCGCGAAGTCGCGGGTCGTTTACGCGTAACATGGCTGTCCCGTGTATCCGGATTGGAAGAACATTCATGTCAGCCCCCGCTATCATAAAGCCCGCGGATCCCGTGAGCTCTCTGGCGTCGAGAATTTACGTTGAACTCGTCTGCCGCAATGTCGTAGTCTCGGATAGCGCAGTGCAAGCACCCGCCAATGCCGAAAAACTTGCCAAAATCAGCTTTGACCTGGCGGCGGCCTTTCACCGCGTCGATGTGGACTTGAAAGCGCCGTCGATGCCGAAGAATCAGGAGTTCGACATGAAGTCAGCCAGTTTGCCCGGATGGACTGCGGGAACCTGAAATAAAAAAGCCCGGAAACCCGGGCTTTTCATGCAGTACGGAGAACCCGTCAGGGCAGAAAAAAACTCCTCAGTACTGAAGATGCTCCAATTACGCAGGCTGGATATTGGAAGCCTGATCCCCCTTGGGGCCGGTAGTCTTGTCGTAAGTCACTTTCTGGTTTTCCTGCAACGACTTGAAGCCATTGCCCTGAATTGCAGAAAAGTGCGCGAACAAGTCCTTGCCGCCGTCGTCCGGGGTGATGAAGCCGAAGCCTTTTGCGTCGTTGAACCACTTAACGGTACCTGATGCCATGTGAATTTCCTTAACTGTAGTGAAAGGGCATTTCGCCCGAATGCGAGAAAATCAAGAGGTGAAAATAAGGAGATCTGGGGCAGTACCGATGGACGGGGCTACGACGGACCAGCAAACTCAACGCTTGAGCATTCTGCATCGTCGTTATACGCGGGGTCTGACGCAAGGTCAAAGGTTTTCTGCGCAAACGCGATGATACTGTCCTGCCCAGCGCCTATTTGGCCGCCGCCATCACCTTTTTGAAGTTCGGATTGCTGACCATCTCATGCACTGCGCCGATCAATGCGTCACTGAAAACCTCATAGTAATTGGCGGCCTTGTATCCGATGCCGTAGCGGCTTGACGTGCCAACTGTCTCCACCATCCACAGGACCTTGCCAGCGGGATCACTGAGCGTAACGCGCAGCGCCACCGTTGCGTTGTAGCGGCGCGCCTCTTCGGCGAAGAATTTTCTGACTTCGCCCTTCATGACCACTGCCCCGTCGGTTTCAACCACATTGAGCCCGAGGCCGGAGAGCAGCGTCTTTACGCGATAAGTAACGAAGCGCGGGACATCTTCTCGCGTGCTGACCTTGCGTATCACGTCCCGGCTGATATTTCGTCCGATCAGATCCGGATTTTCACGGCTGTCGGTGAAAGGCTCCACCAGCAGCCTGAGGGTTTCGATGCCACTGACGTCAACAGGAGGCCTTTCCGACATGGGCGAAGTCGGCGCCCACTCAAGGGGTATGTTTTCCAGCTTGTCGGCGGCCTGGGCGCCAAACCCTGCCAGAGCCAACAATGCGCCCGCCAACGGCGCACACGCGAAACGAATCCATGTTCTCATGCGGTTTTCTCCTTTCGCATAGATTGCGAAATTACGGTCGTGGGGCAAAGCAGACTAGTTCACTTTCGCATTGTCCAGCCTGCCCGTGACACCATCGATCTCGACGACCGCCTTGTGTTTTCCGGAAAGGAGCATCTGGTATTGATATATCGGCCTGCCGCTGAAACTAACGGAAAGCGCCATCGATGTCAGCCGCACCGGCGGCGTGAAAAGCTCCTGGGCTGCCACGCGTGCGCGGGTCTCGGGCCAGGTTGCCCGCTCATACATCGAATAGCGAAACAGGCCCACCTTGGACGTGAACTTGAAGTTCGAAGGATTGACCGGATCGCAAAACGTCTCTGCACTACTTCCCTGCGCATCAAGAACATTGAGCACGTAAGGAGGCGATTCGCCGCCGCCGCTTTGCTGCCATCCGGTCACGATTCCCGGCCGCTCTTTAAGCACTGCGGCGATACACGAGTCGAGCGAGCCTCCCGGCTCCCAGGGATCGGCCCCAAAAATCGCGGGTGCTGCGGCCAAAGACAAGACCAGCAGCGATGACTTGATTTGACGAGTGATAGGCATAAGTTTGATTTTCAACGGGAACAACGACACCATTTGACTCTCACCTCACGAATGCGTTCCATGTTTTACCCGATCTGAATCGGGTCGCTACCTGACCGGTAGAGTTGCGTCTGCACATTGCAACGTCCGATCCGAGACGGTGATCCGATGAAGCAGCCGCCGATGTCCTTCGTAACCTCCGGTGGCGGCGTGGATCACACTTCGGTTATCCCACATCACCAGCATGCCGGGCGACCATTTATGCCGGTAAACGAAATCCGGTCTGGCCTGATGCGCGAATAACTCGCGAAGAATGGAAGCTGCTTCCGCGTCGGGAATACCATCGATGCCAATGGTATAGCCCGGACTGACATAGAGCGCCAGGCGCCCGGTCTCGGTATGGGGGCGCGCGATCGGATGAAGCTGGGTTTTCAACGCGGAGTCGCCGTATTTGATCGCCATCGAGCGCCCCTTGTCTTTTTCGCCGTACAGGCCGTCACGCGCGTACCCGCGGCGCGCCGAGTGCACACCCAGCCTGCCATGCAACAGCGCCTTGAGTTGTCCGGGCAATGCTTCCCACGCCGCATACTGGTTCGCGAACAAGGTATCGCCCCCCGTGGGAGGAATGATATTGCCATAAAGGACCGTCGCCGCCGGTGGCGATCTGAGGAAACTCCAGTCGGAGTGCCAGGTCTCGGCGAAAATCGGCGCTTTCTCGTCGGCCTCCCTCCTGACCTGCACCACGCGGGGATGTCCCGGAATTGCCTCGATGTACGGATCCTCCCCATCGGGTCCCATGTACGCAGCGAAGCGCTCGAGATCGCGAATTTCAAGTGCCTGCTGCGGGAAGGCGACGACCTCATGTTCCAGCCATGCCGAGCGAATCGCAGCTACATGCGCAGGATCCAGTGGCTGGCGCAGATCTACGCCCGTGATCGCCGCACCGCACGCAGCCCGCTGTCGGGTAACTTCGATCGTCATGGGCCGCTTCGAGATCGCAAGGCAGGATTTTTATACTTCATGCAGCAATCATACGTAAAATTGGCCTTGCGACAACGTTCCCGGCGCGCAGCCGAATTAACCCAGATGCGGAACTCGCTCGCGCTATCCGGTGTCTAGATAACTTGGCTATACCGTGTCGCATGAAATAACGGCGCGCCAGGCACCGCGGCGGCCTCTTCCAGTAATGAATATCCACGGAGGAATCATGAATCCAGTCGTTCGTAAAACAGGCATTGCATTTGCCGGCATGGCATTGATCACCGCCTCCCTTTTCTCCGGTGCCGGTGTGGCGCTTGCCGGGAAGGTCACATTGAGTGGCTCACAAGAGGTCCCCGCAGTGGAGACCTCGGCGTCGGGCACAGGTACGATCACTGTCAAGGCCGACAAGACCGTCAGCGGCAGCGTCAAGACGAAAGGCGTCAAAGCCACAATGGCGCACATTCACGAGGCAGCACCCGGGCAAAACGGCGGCGTAGTGATTCCGCTTACCAAGAAAGGCGATAACGAGTGGGTGGTACCCGCCGGTGCGAAGCTCACCGATGCGCAGTATGAGGCGTACAAAGCGGGTAATCTGTATGTCAATGTGCACAGCGATGCACACAGGGCTGGAGAGATTCGCGGACAATTGAAGCCTTAGTAATCGACCCGTCGGCCCCCGGAGTTATCGGGGGCCGATTTCTTTTGCGTACAAAATAAACAAGGGGTGCGGCCAAAGAGGTCCATACTGGGGACAAGCCGCGCGTCGCGTCCGGCCCTTGGCGCGACAATTCGCTCCCGACTGTGAGGTGCGTATGAGCGTTGCCCCCAAACGAAAAGGTGACCCCTCAGCTTCCTGGGGGCCAGGAACACTACCTGTTGCGCTGGATAACGCCGTTGACGCCACCGCGCCAGCCCAGCTCGATCCTGGGAAGAAAACGCAGTTCGCCCCGGGCATCTACTATCGTCAGGGTGTGCGTGTCGACGGCGGACCGCGCAAGGGCCCTACTCAGCGCGGCGGGAACCGGTGAGACGCGGCCCATCGATCAGCCCCGTCCTGGTGCTGAAACATCCAGGTGTTCTACATGCTATCGCGACCCTCTGCCTGGCCGCTGAAAAAAAGCGATCGTGGAACAAGGTGGCGCCGGCCACTTGGTGCAGCGACACCTGGTGTGGAACGACACATGGGGGAACGAGCCGTGAGTGAGATCGTCGCCCCGGATTCACCCGCAGCCTACGATTCGGTCGGCTACCAGCAGGCCCTTTCGCAAACGGTCGCAAGCGTTAAGTCCATCATTCAGCGCCGCCAGCTCGACCCGTTGCGCTACCTGATCGAGATCGACGCCGGCCTGCCCGTTTTTGCAGCGCGCGACACGCATCAACTTCGCATTGCTTACAACCGGTTTGACACGCTGTTCACGGAAATCGCAGTGCCGCATTCCTGGATGCTCGATCAGACGGGCAAAGGCCACGAAGACTTTCTCATTGCGGTCGATGATATGGTCCTGGCACTGAAGGGCAAGGTTCAGCAAGCCGG